>JAEVZE010000144.1 GCA_023392395.1 Bacillota bacterium | reverse complement strand
CCTTTACCCCCATCGCGCTGATTCCCTTTTCCAGATACCCCTGCCCCCACAGGAACAGAAGCAGCGCGGGCGCGAGCGCCACCGCCGAAGCCGCCAGCGACTTGCCGAGAGATTCCAGCGTGATCTGCGGCAGGTACAGCGAAAGCGGCCACAGGCCCGGCGTCTTGAGAAGCGTCATCGGCTGTTCCATCATGCCCCACGCCTCCAGAAACCCCAGCACCAGCGCGCTGAACACGCCCGGAAGCCCCAGCGGCAGCCCGATGAAAAAAAACGCGCGCCACTCCCCCGCGCCATCCACCCGCGCCGCCTCCAGAATCGCGGTTGGGATGGCGGCGAAGAACCGCTCCATGATGAACACCGGAAACGTGGAGAACATCAGCGGCAGGATGATCGCAAGGCGCGTGTCGATCAGGTTCAGCCGATCCAGCGAAAGATACTGCGCCACCAGCGTCACCTGAAACGGCATCAGCATCAATGCGATGTACAGTGCGAACAGCGGGCGCTTCAGTGGGAATCGGTACCGGGCGAACGCCCAGGCCGCCGACGCGCCCACGAGCACCTGCCCCGCCAGCGAAAAAAGCGCATAACAGACCGAGTTCCAGAACATCTGAAAGTACTCCGGCGAATCAAATAGCAGCGCCATGTAGGGCTGAAACGTGGGATATCTGGGCACAAGCGGCCACTTTGCGCAGCCGTCCGCGCCCGCGCCCAGCGCCGGGCCGAGGGAACGGACGACCTCGTCCGGCCCCATCAAGGAGCCGCTCAGCAAAAGAAACAGCGGTAATAGCACCGGCAGGGAAAGAAGCGCGTACAATCCGGCATGCTTTTGGTTTTTCATGCGCGCGCCTCCCCCCACAGCCGTCTGATCACGAGGATCATCCCCAGCATCACAAGTGCCACCAGCGTGGCCGCCGTGCACATCTTGTCAATGTCCAGGCGTAAAAACCAATTGTTGAACAGGTGCTGCAAAAGGTACATGCTCTCATTCGGATAGTTGCCCGCGACCAGATACGCCTCTCGGAATACCTTGAACGCGTTGATCAGCGACAGTACCGCTGTGACGAACACCGTGGGCCAGAGGCCCGGCAGCGTGATCGCGAAGAACAGCCTTACCCTGCCCGCGCCGTCCAACCGCGCCGCCTCGTACTGGGTTTCCGGAATGTCCATCAGCCCCGAGAGCAGCAGCACCATGTCGTAGCCGATGTTCTTCCAAAGGTAACTTCCGACCAGCACCCAGAACGCCGCGCCGGAATTCATGAAGGCGACGGGGGTCCGGCCCAGACCAATGAGTACGCCGTTGATCACGCCGTGATCGTTGAAAAGCGCCTGCCATAGAAGCGCCAGCGAGGCCACCGGCAGCGACAGCGGGACGAGAAGGCTCGTCTTGAAAAAGGTGGGCGCGCGCCGGGCCAGGAGCGCCGCGCCAAGAGACAGCACGATCAGCGCCGGCACCGACGCGGCCAGGAACCGGAGCGTGTTCAGGGACGCCATTTGAAACGAAGCGTTCTGAAACAGCGCCCAGTAATTGGCAAGGCCGCGCCACGCGCCCGTCAGGCTCAGAAAGGACCTGCGCACCGTATCCGCCATCGGGAAGAGGTTCAGCGCGCACACGCCCACGAGGCTTGGAAGCAGGAACACGAGCGCCGCCCGCGCCTGACGCGCCCCGCTACTCCGAAAGATACGCATTGGCCTTGTTCACCACGTTCGCTGCCGCCTGGGCCGCGTCCATCTGCCCCTCAAAGAACGGCGCGGATTCCTCCACCAGCATCCGGTAGAGCGTGAAATCGGGCACCACGGGCGTATCCAGCCTGTCGATCATCGCGCGAAGCGCGTCCCGCATCGGTTGATCCGGCCACTGGCTGGAATACATGCCGCCCGACATGGTGGACGAGCTGAACGTGCCCGCGGTAGACACTTCCCTCGCCTGCTCGCTGTCCAGCGCGTTTCTATTGACCGGAAAGCCGTCGCCAAGGTCGGCCGTCTGGATCTCGTCGCTCAAAACGGTTTCGATAAATTGTTTCGCCATGTCAAGGTGCGCTCCGTCCCTGGGCGCGCCGAGCACAAGCCTTGGCACATACACGTTGCCCACCTGGCCCGGAAGCGCCGAGAAGGTTCCCTTTTTCGCGTACGCGATCGCGCCGTTTGGCATCTGCATGGCGTTTTCCCCGCGCAGAAGGAACGGAAGGAAGGCCTGAAGACCGTCGCACAGGAAGGCCATGCCGCCGCTCTCCTCCATGCTGCCCATTGCGCCCAGCGCGCTTTCGTAAGGGTTCCAGCTGAAGGGAGGCATGCCCTGGGCCTTGAGGTCCATGCCGATCAGCTTCGTCAGTTCCTCATAGGTCCACTTCCCGCGGATGTCCTTGAGGTCGGTCAGGAAGGCTTTTAGAACGTCCTCGCGGAGCCGGCCATTTTCATCAAACCAGGCGGGCGCGGAACTTAAGTAAAACGTTCCGATGAGCTGCTCCGGATCGGCGCCGTAAAAGGGCATTTTGTCCGGGTGGGCCTTCGACCAGGCGGCAAGATCCGTCAGCGTGTTCAGGCCGTCCACCTCGCCCCATAGGGTGGGCAGCAGGAACCGGGCTGGCACGGCACAGGTCGCGCCGTCCGCGTCAAACGCGGAAGCTACCTTGGGAAGGAGCCGCCCCTCGTCAACCATCGGCTTTACCACGTCCGTCAGGTCCGCGAGGATGCCCTTTTCGATGTAATTCCGAGCGGGCAGGCCATCCAGCACCAGTACGTCCGGGCCTTTGCCCGCCATGAGCTCGGTGTTCAGCGTGCGGATTGCGTCGTCCCGGGTGATCGCTGTGT
>JAEVZE010000108.1 GCA_023392395.1 Bacillota bacterium | reverse complement strand
TCACGTCCAGCGCCACCGCGCCGATCATGACGACGCCTTTGAGCACGTCCTGCACGAAGGGGTTGACGTTGAGCATGGTCATGCCGTTGAAGAACAGCATCAGGAAGATCGCGCCGAACAGCGCCTGAATGATCTTGCCGCGCCCGCCCGCCAGGCTGATGCCGCCCAGGATGCAGGAGATCATCGCGTCGAATTCGTACAGGCTGCCGTTGGTCAGCGCCGCGCTGTCCAGGCGTGTGACCAGGATCACGCTGGAAAGGCCGCATAGCGCGCCCGCGATGGTGTAAACCAGCATGCGGTACATCTTCACGTCGATGCCGGCGAAGTAGGCCGCCTCCTGGCTGCCGCCCATGGCATACAGGCTCCGGCCAAACTTGGTCCGCTGCGACAGGAACATGAACGCGATGTAGAGCACCAGCATGATCACCACGCTGACGGGCACGCCATAGGCGTTCCCGCCGATGAAGCCGCGGCCGATGAACTGGATCTCCTTGGGCATGCCGGGGATAGGCGAAGCGTTGGTGATGATCTTGGAAAGGCCTTTTGCGATCATCTGGAAGCCCAGCGTCACGATGAAGCAGGGAATCCGCGCATAAGCGATCAATACACCATTTGAAAGGCCGACCATTGTGCCCACCAGGATGGCGCAGAAAATCGCGATCCACGGGTTGAAGCCCGCGAACTTGATCAAATACGCCATGACGCAGGAGGTCAGGCAGACGTTCTGGCCCAGAGAAAGGTCGAATTCGCCGGTAGTGACGATCAGCGCCTGCCCGATGCAGACTACGGCGATGGGCACCGTCTGCGCCAGGATGTTGCGGATGTTGTTGTACGTCAGGAAGTACGGCGAAGTCAGCGTGAAGATGATCATCAGAAGCAGGATCGCGACCACGATGGCGAAATCCTTGGTGAACTTGGACATGCGGGTGCCAATGGAGGGACGCTTTGCCAGAACCAGGTCGTTCATAGTGTTTTCTCCTTCCCGGAATGCATCAAGGCAGCAGCCGCTTCGTGGTCATGCGCAGGTAGTTGTGGTTGGGCCGGAACCCTTCGGCGTAGGCGACGCCGCTTTGAAAACCGCGCACACGGGAACAGGTGCGCGTGAATTCCAGGAAATCGATGTGGTCGTGCTCCAGCATCCACTGAATCTGCGAGCGGTGGCAGGAGAGCGCTTCCAGCTTGATGTCGATTACGTCCGAGATGTCCACATATTCGGTGGGGATGAAGCCCGTGCCCGCCACCGTGTCCATGTGATAGATCGGCGTGACGCCCGCGACCTTTTCCTTTGCCTCCAGGTCGTAGTGCGGGATGCTGGCGCCGAACGACGCGCGCAGCGTCGCGTAGTAGGCCTGCATGTGGTCGTTCATGTAGTCCTGGTCGTTGTGGGTGATGATGAGGTCTGGCTGGACCTCTCGAATCACCTTGGCAAGCTTTCGGATCAGCTCGTCATTCTCGGCCGTGACGTACAGGTCGCCGATGTCGATGGCGTAGTGGGCGGCGCCGATCACCTTGGCCGCCTCGTCCGCCTCCTTCCAGCGGACTTTCCGAAGTTCGTCCGGCATGATCTCCACGTGCCCCAGGTTGCCGTTTGCGATGTGGCACACGGCCACCTCATGGCCCAGCTTCGCATACTTGGCAAGCGTGCCGTAGCATGCGATCTCCAGATCGTCCGGATGGCAGCCGATTCCCAGTACCTTCATGCCCAACCGATCTCCTTTGTTTGATTAATCCACCACGCGGCCCACCATGTGCTGCAAGTTGACCGGCAGGCGGTTCAGCACTTCGACCTCCGCGCCCATCTTGGCCAGCGTCTTTTCCACCAGCACGTAATCGACGCCGGGAATGACCACATCGTGCCAGCGATTGCCGATGCCGCGGATGGCCACGTCCAGCATCGTCACAATTTGCAGGCCCAGCGGTTCGTCGGAATTCAGCGTGATCGCGCCGTAAAACTCTTGGCATTCGGTATACCCGCCGTTGTGGGTGCCGGTGTAGGGTTTCTGGCGCACCAGATCGATCTTTTTCCCGATCCTTTGGCACACGCCCTCCTCGCGGTTTTTGAAGTAGCTGCACAGCGACTGCTCCTGGAAGTAGGCGGGCAGGTTCTCCCACGCGACGCGCCGGTAGGCCTCCAAGCCCACCTGATACGCGCCTTCCACGAAGTCGATCCAGTAGTGCTGGTCCTCCGTCACGCGGGCCGGGTCCAGCGTGGCGATGACGGTGCACCGCTCGCAGGCGGTCAGCCCGTCGCACTTGGGCGCGACGCCCAGGTGCACGTAGTCGCCCTCCTGAATCACGCGGTTGAGCGCCTTGCCGATCAGCGTGCGGTTGGCCTCACCGGAGGTCACCATCACGTCAAAGCCGAACCCTTCCGAGCCCAGCGCCTGGCCGATCAGGTAGCCCCACTGGGAGACCTGCGTCTCCAGCATGCCGGGTTCCAGCACCGCCAGCATGCCCTCCAGCATCACGTCCGCGATCCACGCCGCCTGACGCGTCAACTCGATCTCGCGGTCGGACTTTATATACTTGGCCTTGAAGTAGACTTCCTGGCAGTCGATCACGTTTTCCTCGCCCACCAGGCCGCAGAAGTACTTGTACACGCTGACGGGCAGCACTTCCCGGGGCGTGAGCAGGCCGATGGTCTTGGGCATGCGCCCCACCGCCTGGCACAATACGTCCTCCACGCGCTCGGCCTCGATGGGGTATTCCTCGTCGGCCAGCTTGAGCATCTCCACCTTGTGGATGAACGCGCCGGAGCGGTAGCCCAGCTGCTCGGCCACGTAGCCGCCTTCGAGTCCCGCCAGGATGTGGAAGCCGTGCGGGCCCAGAATGCCGGCGATGGGCTCGATGGACAGGTTGGTGCAGCCCCCCAGGTACGGTACGTCGCCGCAGTAGTGCTCGTCCGAGTAGACGATGCCGCAGTCGACGCCCATCTTCACAAGGCCTTCCATCACAGTCTTCTGCCGGGCCAGAAACTCCGGCTTCTCGACGCGCAGCATCTTATCCATTTTCGGAGCTTTTGCCAGAATCCTGTCGATCTTGGCCGCCTTGGTCATAAAAGACTCCATGAGCACCCCTCCATCGTGTAAAATACGCCCTGCCGTCATTCGAGCGCGGCGCTGGTCATGGCCAGATAGTTTTCGTCCGGCACGTAGGCCGGGATCGAATTGCCGGAGCCCAGCGCGTAGCCCACGGAGCCCGTCTGCCTGAGCAGGTTCCGGGCGCGCGTTAGAATCTCCTCCGGGCTCTTCCGGCAAAGAAAGTCCACGTCGATGCCGCCCACCACCGCGATCCTGCCCGCGTATTCTCTGTACGCTTCTTCCACCGGCAGGATCTTGTCCTCGTAGGAGTGCCGCGCGTCGAAGCCCATCGAGACGATGTCGTTCAGGATCTCGCGGTGCGCGCCGCAGGAGTGCAGAATGGTGTAGCTTCCCGCCTCGTGGGCCAGCTTGCAACACTCATTATACCATGGAAACACGTACTTGCGAAGCTGACCCGGTGCAATCAGCGTCTGCGAATGGAAGCCCCAGTCGTCGTTGCACAGGATCGCGCGCACGCCCGGAAACGTCAGGGTTTTCTTGTAGAAAGAAAGAATGATGCCCCCAATACGCTCGAAGATGTCACTGATTAGCTCTTCGTCGTCGTAGAGCATCAAACACAAATTGTCGTAGCCGAGGAGCGACGTCGCCGTCTCGAGGATGCCGTCGGAGGAGGCCATTACGATGCCCATGCCCTCCGGCAGCTCCATGGCTACCTTTTCGATATATCCAAAGTCCATCGCGGCGAAATCCGGCCACGGGTAGCGGTCAAAGGACGCGCGGTCCTTGATCACCGCTTCGTGGTTGAGCGAGCGCGAGGCCAACTGCTCCTCCGGCTGGGACGAGGGGAACACCCACGGGCAGGACAGCGTGACATAGTCGTAGCCCGCGGCGCAGAACGCCTTGGCAAGGCGCGCGGCGCTTGCATACGTGTCGCTTGCGTCCGGCGTTTCCAGCCCGCTGAAGCGGGTGTACAGCCGCTCGTTCAGAAAGTATTCGAACAGCGTGGGCCGCGCAGGCGCGCGCCTATCGAGGATTGCCGCAAGGTTATTAAAGTCAGGCCGCCGTTCCTTGCCCATAGCCCATTCCCCTCCCGAAGGGATTTGAACCTTGGAACCGTTGTTTCTTGACTCAACCGCAGAGCATGACCGTCTTGATGG
>JAEVZE010000055.1 GCA_023392395.1 Bacillota bacterium | reverse complement strand
GCCCTTGATCTTCTCGGCGGAGTACTTGTCGGCGTAGGTCTTCTGCCAGTTGAGCGCGGCGATGACCGCCGGGTCGTCCAGGAGGAGCTTGTTGGTTGCCGGGTCATACAGCTGGGCGCCGAACATGAAGGGCCAGGTCAGCGGGTCGTCGCCGCTGTCCAGCCACGGGATGTAGCCGTAGCGGGTCACGTTGCCGGACGCGTCCTTGACGGTCAGCTTCTCGGCCAGCGCGTCGAGATCGGCGATGGTCTTCGGGTAGTCCACGGCCGGGTCGAGGCCCGCTTCCTTGAACATCGCGTTGTTCATGTAGATAAAGATCACGTTCGAGTCCTGCGGCAGGAGGTAGGTGGAACCCTTGTACTGCATGAGGTTCGAGAAGCCCGGCATGAAGTCGGCCAGGTTCATGCCCGTCTTGTCCATGTAAGGATCCCAGGGCTCGAACGCGCCCTGCGCCGCAAAGCCGTAAGCGGTGATGTAGTCGTCCGCGACGAGAACGTCCGGCGCCGTGCCGCCTGCGATGGCGGCCATCAGCTTGCCATTGCGCATGCCGGCGGATTCCGGAACGAACTGCACGTCCACCTTGACGTTGGGGTACATCTTCTCGAATTCGCCGACGCGCCACTGATCCCAGGTCATCGAATCGCCGGAGAAGCAGCTCCAGTAGGTGAGGGTGCCGCTCAGTTCTGTATTGACTTCGCTGGACTCGGCAAATGCGAAGCTCGTGAGGCTGAGGACGCAGGCCAGCGCCAGAACCAGGGATAGAACCTTCTTCATTGTTTGCCCTCCTCATACTTGACGTTGATCAGTACACCAAACTCCCGCTCGCTGTCTACAAAGGTGTAATTTCCACCCGTGTATTCCCCGTAGTGGCGCTCTGTTGCGCCCTTGGCATTGAAGTAATCGATTACAGATTGCCGATCAGCCACCTGGAATCCGATATGGTGCACGCCTTGGCCGTGTTCGTCGTGGAATTGCTTCCAGGAGCTGGGTTCCCCGTCCGCCTCGGTCAGTTCCAATACCACCTGGCCCATGTCAAACACGCAGAGCCGGGCGCGGGTTGCGGTGGGCTGCCCTCGGAAGAGGGTGTGCGCCTCCTGCTGAGGCGGAATTTCCCAGATGTTCGGAACCGGGACGCCGAACAGTTCCGCGTAGTTCTTCGCGGCGCGCTCAATGTCGTCCACCACCAGCGCGATTTGGCAGACCTTCCTGGGGTCGATGAGTCCCATACGCATGACCACCTCATGATAGAATATACAAATCCCACCGGGGAAATGCCCACGGCCAAAGCACGGACATTGTCGGGTACAACTGGAGGTGTGGAGGATCCTTCATGCAAGATCATCAGTGCCGGCTTTGCCGGTGCTTATGGATTCTCCCCAAGGGTGCGCTTGCCCCCCAAGGTTGGTTTCCCTTTGGGAAACCAAGTCGCTTCGCGACCGCAACATTCCAATGCTTTGGAATGTTGCGCCGAGTCGGGGAATCGATTCCTGCTGCCCGGATTACGCCCGAAAAATCCCGCAGGATTTTTCGCAAGCCGCCTCTGTTCCCTTTGCAACAGCAGGAATCCCTGATTCATGCTGTTGCCGGCTTTGTGGATGACCGGACCACCACCGAATGCTCGCAGATCGTGCGCTCGGTGGGCGCGGCCGGGTCCTCGCGCCGCTTGAGAAGGAGCCGGAACGCCTCACGCCCGATCGCGTTCTTGGGGATGTAGACGGTGGTGATGCCGGGGTCGAACAGCCGCGCCATTTCGATGTCGTCAAAGCCCATCACCGACATGTCCTCCGGCACTCGGATGCCCTCGGCCTTGAGCGCGTGGATGGCCGCGATGGCCACCATATCGCTGGAGCAGAAGATCGCGGTGGGGGGCGAGGCCATGTGCGCGAACTGGGCGGCGCTCTTCAGGGTTGCATCCCAGATCTGGTCGTCGTGGATGGGACCAGCTTCGACGTTGAGGGTTGGGTCCACGGAGATGCCCGCGTGCTCCAACGCCTGTCGATAGCCCCGGTAGCGCTGGCCAACGGTTAAGTACTTGTTGTAGGCCGACAAAAAGCCGATGCGGCGGTGGCCGATGGAGATCAGGTATTCGATGGCGCATCTGGCGGCGGCCACGTTGTCCATCGTCGCGCTGGAAAGCGCGTCGTCGTCGTAATACTCGCAGCAATGGATCAGCGGATGGCGCTGGGCGATTTCCGCGTAGGCGGATGGTTCCCTGCAGGAGGTGATGAAGATCGCGCCGTCGGCCACCCGGCAGTCCAACATGTCCAGGTACATCAGTTCCCGGGCCGGGTCGTTGTCGGTGTCGCACAGCATGATCTGGAATCCTGCCGCCCGGGCGGCGGCGTCGATTCCCCGGACCACCCGGGAGAAGAAGGGGTTGGCGATGGAGGGTTGCAGCACGATGATGCGGTTGGTCTCGGACCGGCGCAGGTTGCGCCCGATGCTGTTGGGTTTGTACTGCAGCGCTTCGATCGCGAGGTTAACCGCCTCGATGCTGGCGGGCTGGACGCTTGAAACGCCGTTGATCACCCGCGACACCGTGGCCACCGATACGCCCGCCTTTTTCGCCACATCCGAGATTGTTGCCATCTGGTAACTCCTTATTGCATTCGGAGCGCTTTTGTGCTATGCTTGTAATCGATTCCAGTAATCGATTACTTGGATTTCTGAGGCTATTATATGTCCTGTCACCAGCGGTGTCAATAGGGTTTCAAGAAAAAATTATTAACATACACCAACACGGCTTGCAGGAAACGGCGCATAAACCGGGCGATATTTCGTAGAAAAAGGCAAATCATTGCCTTTTAAGGGGGAGAACGAAATGCGGACAATCGTCATTGGAGCCGGGCAGGGTCTGGGGCTGGAATTGGTTCAGGAGTTGGCGGGGAGAGGCCACTGGGTGGTGGCGGGGCTTAGGAGAGACGAGGTGCCGGAGCAGATCGCGAAGCTGGAAGCGGAGCACCCGGAGCGCGTCACCCACGTAAGGTGCGACGTGACAGACGAGGCGCAGCTTTCAAAGGCGGCGGATTTTGCGCGGCGCGCGCTGGGCGAGGCGGATGCCGTGATCAACTGCGCGGGGATCCTTTTGGACCGCGACCGGAAGAACCCGCTACACCAGATGGAGATTGAAGACCTGCGAAAGACTTTCGAAGTTAACCTGATCGGCGCGGTGGCGGTGATCAAGCACTTCTACCCCGTTATGAGCAAGGACGGCGGCGCGTCGTTCATCACCGTCACGTCGGAGGGCTGCGACATCGGAAACTGCGGAACATGGATTCCCGCTTACGCGCTTTCAAAGTGCGCGGAGACAAAGATTTCCGGCATCATGAACGAGACGGTGAAAGACGTACGCTTCTACTCGGTGCATCCCGGCCGCATGCGCACCGTGATGGGCCGGGAGACCTGGAACATGGAGGCGGCGGATGCCGCAAAGCCGATGTGCGAGATGCTGGAGAGCGGGGAGATCCACCAGAAGGGCACTTGGTACATGGATTACAAGGGCATGGACATGATGCCCAAGCGCTGAAAATCCGCAGGCTGCATTTCAGCACGCGTTGGTTGAAGAATATTGCCACAGAAATAGGCGGGAGGGAAAGCCATGAAACTGGGAGGATCGATCGCCGCGCCGTTTGAGAGCGCGGCCCAGTGGGGGAGCTTGCTTGCGGAGTCGAAGTTCGCCGCGGTGACCTGTCCGGTGACCCACGCGGCGCCGGAAGCCACCATCCAGGAGGTTTTGAAGCAGGCGGAGCGGCTGGGCGTGACCATCGCGGAGGTGGGCGTGTGGAAGAACCCGCTCTCGCCCGACACCGCCGAGCGGGAGGCGGCGCTCTCGTTCGCCAAGAACCAACTGGCCTTTGCCGATGAGATCGGTGTCTCCTGCTGCGTGAACATTGTGGGTTCCCGCGGCGCGCGCTGGGACGGCGCGTACCCGGACAACTATTCGCGGGAGACTTATGAGGCCATCGTGGCCTCAATCCGGGACATCCTCGATTCCGTCCGGCCCAAACGTGCCTTCTACACCATCGAGCCGATGCCCTGGATGGTGCCCGACGGCCCGGACGAATACCTGCAGCTGATCCGGGATGTGGACCGGGAGCGCTTCGCAGTGCACCTGGACTTCGTCAACATGATCTCAAGCGCCAAACGGTTTCTGTTCGCGGGGGAATTCATCGAAGAGTGCTTTGAAAAGCTTGGGCCGCATACGAAGAGCTGTCACGCCAAGGACGTGAGACTGGAGCAGCCGTTCACCACGATGCTTCGGGAGGTCGCACCCGGCGAGGGGGCGCTGGACTTCGCAAGAGTGCTCCGCGCGGCGGACAGGCTCCTTGGGAGGGGCATGCCCTTCCTGCTGGAGCACATGCAGACCGATGCGGAGTACGCGCAGGCCTATGAGTACGTGGCCGGGATCGCGGCGGGCGAGGGCATTCCGATCCGTTGAACCCGTGCATTTCCGGCGCACAGGTCCCCGGAAAAGATCGAATCTCTTCGGAACTTTGTTGATGGTCTGCGGAAGGCAATAAAATCGCCCGGAACATTGGTTCCGGGCGATTTTTTGCCTTCCAAGCGGTTTATAGCGCCGGCATGAGCTCCGGCCGGGCCAGCGAGCTTTCGATCTTGACGGTCGCGCCGGAGGCGGCGCTTTCCAGGATGCCGCACATCACTTCCAGCACGTGCAGCCCCATCTCGCCGCTTGCCCTGGGCGCGCGGCCAGTCAGGATGGCATCTGCCATATCGCTCAGCCCCAAGCCGCGGCTGTTCTCCGGGAAGGGGAATTCCAGCGGCTTTTCCGAAAACTCCTTGGAGCCCGCGGGGCACACCATCACCGGGCCGCCGAATGTGTTGGGGTCGGGCGCGGACAGCGTGCCCCGGGCACCGTACACCTCGATGCGAGGCAGTTGCGCCGCCTGGGTGTCAAAGCTCATCATGAGGCTTGCGATCGCGCCGGACTTAAAGCGAATCAACGCGCCCACGTGGGTGTCCACGTCCACGGGGAACACTTGGCCCGCCTTGGGGCCGCTCGCGATGGTGCGCGTGGGGAAGGCCGCGCGCGCCATGCCGGAAACGCTCTCCACCGCGCCCAATAACTGCACCAGCGCCGTCAGGTAGTAGGGGCCCATGTCCATCAGCGGGCCGCCGCCCGGCTGGTAGTAGAATTCTGGGCTGGGATGCCACAGTTCGTGGCCCGGCAGCATCAGAAACGCGCTGGCATTGAGCGCCTCGCCGATCTCGCCTTGGTCGATGAGCTTTCTCGAGGTCTGGATGCCCGCCCCCAGCACGGTGTCCGGCGCGCAGCCGACGAGAAGGCTTTGATTTTGGGCCTCGGCCACGATTTTCCGGCCCTCTTCGAGCGTCGCGCCCAGCGGCTTCTCGCTGTACACGTGCTTGCCGGCGGCAAGTGCCGCCATGCTGACGGCGAAGTGCTCGCCCGGCCGGGTCAGGTTGAGCACCAGCTCGATGGTTTCGTCCGCCATGAGCGCCTTCACGTCCGGGAACGTCTTGCAGCCGTATTCCTTCGCGGCGCTCTCCGCCTTTTCGGGGAACGCGTCGCACACGCCGACCAGATTGAGGTTATGAAACAGGGAATGGATGTTCTTCAGGTAAATGCCGCTGATGACTCCGCAGCCTACGATGCCCAGCCCAACCTTGCGCATAAACGCCCTCCCTCCAGAGTATCACCCGGTCTAGATTCTTCCTCTGCATTGAAAAGCCGCTTCGCGGCTTTTCAATGCCCAAACCGCTGACAGACCCCGTCTTGCTATCCATTCGTTCCCGGCGACAAGCGCGCCGGGAACGTGTTTCTTTCATCAGTCCGCCAGACTGGTGAAAGAAACAATACCTTCCGTCAGTGAGCCGCCCGGAAATTCCGCAGAATTTCAGGCTCATGCAGCCTTCTTCTCTACGCGATGAAAAGCCGCGAAGCGGATTCTCATCGCCTAAGTTTTCGGAATTCGCTCCTTCATCTCCAGGGTGAAGCCCAGTGCCTTGAGCGTGTCGAAGTAGGCGTAGCGCTCAAAGCCCTTCTCCTCCTGGAACACAAGCGGGAAACCCTTCTTGCCCATCATGTCGATGTGCTGCTCGAAGCCATTGATGTACAGCGCGATGAAGCACACGCTGGTGCCATGCTCCTTCAGGTGGTCGTGCCAGGGGCTTTGCGCCTCGCCCAGCGGCTCCACGATCTCAAAGTAGATCGGGTCCAGGAAGACGCAGCGCACCTTGAGCGGCGTGGATTCCGCCGGCTGGCCCTTGTACTCCTTGAACTTTAGGTGGTCGAAATTGCCTGCGGGGGCCTCGTCGCCGTCGTAGGGCGGCAGCGTCTCAAACAGGGACTGGAACGCCTGATAGGTCGCCTCGGCGTCATGGGTTACGATGCACACCTTGACGATGTGGTTGCTGGAGATCTTTTCCATGCGTTTGCCTCCTGCCTACATGTACTGGGCGTGGGGCGACTGGGGATCGATCTGCATCAGCTCGATGCGCACGCCGTTCGGGTCCTTGGTCCAGCACTGCCAGTTGAAGTCGCAGCCCTGGTTGGGCAGGATGTCCATGGTGAAGCCCGCGTCGATCACCTTCTGGCAGGCTTCGTGGATGTCCTCCACCTCAAAGCACAGGTGGTTGAAACCGATCAGTTCCGGCTTCCACGGGTTTTCTACAGAGCCGTCGTAGAACAGCTCCACGAACTGGCCGGGGCATACGTTTAGGTACACGATCCAGGGGGAGCCGTCCTTGGGATTGGGGATCTCGAAGACTTTTTTCAGGCCCAGCGCCTCGGTGTAGAACTTGAGCGACTTGGTCATGTCCTGGACGGTGAGGGCGATGTGCGCCAATGCCTTTGCCATGATTGTACTCCTCCTTTGGGTTTTTCCGGATGCCCAATACTATAACGCGTCCGAGGTCATCCGTAAAGCGCCTTTTTTGGGGCCGGGGCGGAAAATATGGCGGAAAGTGGAATTTGCGATAAATAAACGCGCCGGGAGATTGACCTTCCGGCACTCCGGACATATAATGTGTGGCATGGGAACAGTTTGGCAACTGAACAGTTAATGGGCGAAAATGGAGTGAATGGCATGGAGCAGCAGCTGACGGAGCGGTTCTTCACCGTGATCGGTGAAATGCGGCGCTACCTGATGCAGTCAAAGCCGTTCGACGGCATCACCCACAGCGAAACGACGATTTTGCACATGATCGACATCTGCGACAAGCGGGGCGAGCGCGCTTCGACCACATGGCTGAGCGCGCGGCTGGGGCTGACCAAGTCCTCGGTATCGCAGACCTTGAACTCGATGGAGGAAAAGGGGTGGATTCACCGCAGCATCGATCCGGACAACCGGCGCAAGACCACCATCGACCTGACGGACGAGGGTAGGCGCAAGATGAACGTGGTTTTCCGGGAGGGGATGATCCGGATCTCAAACGTCCTTGAAAACATGGGGCAGGAAAATGCGGAGCGGTTCATCGAAATGATCGAGACGTTCCTGGCGAGCGCAAGGATCGAATTCCAGCGAAAAGAGTGAAAGCACATTGAAAAAACTGGTCCAATCCATGGCCCCGTACAGTGGGTATGTGCTGATCGCGGTGGCGCTGCTTTTTGCGCAGGCGATCTGCGATCTGACGCTGCCCGACTACATGTCGGACATCGTCAATACCGGCGTCATAGACTCGAATCTCCCCTTCATCTGGCAGATGGGCGGAAAGATGGTGCTGATCACACTGGTTAGCGCGGCGGCGTCGATTCTGGTGGGCTACATCGCGGCGTATATTGCCGCCAACGTGGCCGGCGACTTCCGAAGCCGCGTATTCCAAAAAGTGGAGTCCTTCTCCAGCGCGCAGTTTGACAAATTCTCGACGGCTTCGCTGATCACCCGGACCACCAACGACGTGACCCAGGTGCAAACCCTCTTGGTCATGGCCATCCGGTTCGTGTTCTACGCGCCGATCATGGCCGTCGGCGGCGTAATCCACGCGGTGCAGAAGTCCTCCTCCATGACCTGGATCATCGCGATCGCGGTGATCTGCCTGATCGGCCTGATCGCGCTGCTACTGGTGGCGGTGATGCCCAAGTTCATGACCATCCAGAACTTTCTGGATCGCATCAATCGCGTGGCCAGAGAGAACCTCGAGGGCATGCTGGTCATCCGGGCGTTCAACACCCAGCGGTTCGAGGAAAAGCGCTTTGACAAAGCCAACCAGGACTTCGCGAACACCAACCTCTACGTCAACCGCGCGATGTCCCTGATGATGCCGGCAATGATGCTGATCATGAACCTGACCACGCTGGCCATCGTGTGGATCGGCACCCGGCAGGTGACCACCCTAGACATGCAGATTGGCGACATGATGGCGTACATGCAGTACGCGATGCAGATCATCATGGCCTTCCTGTTCCTGGCGATGATGTTCATTCTGGTGCCCCGGGCCATCGTGTCCTCAAACCGCATTCAGGAAGTGCTGGAGACCGATTCCACCATCGTCGATCCCGAAAAACCGCTCGCCTTCCCCGAACCCTTCGTGGGCGAGGTGAAGTTTGACGATGTCAGCTTCCGCTACCCCGGCGGCGAGGACGACGTGCTCAACCACATCTCCTTCACCGCGAAGCCCGGCTCCACTACCGCCTTCATCGGGGCCACCGGCAGCGGCAAGTCCACCCTGATGAACCTGCTGCTCCGCTTCTACGATGTGACCGGCGGGCGGATTTTGCTGGGCGGGCGCGACGTGCGCGAAGTGGCGCTGAAACATTTGCGCGACCGGATCGGCTACGTACCGCAGAAGAGCGTGCTGTTCTCCGGCACCATCCACAGCAATCTCGCCTATGCCGACCCGGGCATGAACATGGGCAATATCGAGCGGGCGGCGGGCATCGCGCAGGCGCTGGATTTTATCGAGGAGAAGCCCGACCGCTACGAGGAGCCCATCGCCCAGGGCGGCACCAACGTGTCCGGCGGTCAGAAGCAGCGGCTTTCCATCGGCCGCGCCATCGCCAAGAACGCGCCGGTCTACGTGTTTGACGACAGCTTCTCGGCGCTGGACATGAGGACCGACGCGCGCCTTCGGGAGGCGCTGGGCCGGGAGATCAAGGGCGCGACTCTTCTGATCGTGGCGCAGCGCGTCTCAACCGTCATGAACGCGGACCAGATCGTGGTGCTGGACCACGGCGAAGTCATGGGCATCGGCACCCACCGGGAGCTGCTTAAAACCTGCCCGGTCTATCACGAGATCGCCGCCTCACAGCTCAGCGAGGAGGAATTGCTCAAATGAACGCGCAACCGGCAAGAACCTCCAGACCTCCGCGCATGATGGGCCCCGGCCCCGGCGGCGGCCCTCCGGGCGTCGGCGCGCCGCCCCAAAAGGCAAAGGATTTCAACAAAACCCTGCGCACCCTGGGCCAGCGGCTCTCTCCCTACGGCGTCAGCATCACCATCGTCATGGTATTTGCCATCGCCTCCACAGTGTTCTCCATCGTAGGCCCCAAGCTGCTGGGCAAGGTGACCACAAAACTGGTGGAAGGGCTGATCGCCTGGTACACCGGCACGGGTCTATTGACCGACATGGCCTACATCACCCGGATTCTCGCGTGGCTGGCCGTCCTCTATGTGGTGTCGTCGATCTGTTCCTACGTGCAGGGATACATCATGTCGGGCGTCGCCAACGACCTGACCTTTCGGATGCGCCGCGAAATCTCCGAAAAGATCAACCGCCTGCCGCTCAAGTACTTCGATCAGCTCACCCACGGTGAAGTGCTGTCCCGCATCACCAACGACGTGGACCTGGTCAACCAGACGCTCAACCAGAGCCTGACCCAGCTGGTGACCTCCATCGTGACGGTGCTGGGCGTGCTGGCGATGATGCTGTCCATCAGCTGGCAGATGACGATTCTGGCGCTATTGGTCCTGCCGGTGTCGGGCATGGCGATGATGTTCGTGATCAAGCGCTCCCAGGGCTACTTCGTGGCGCAGCAGCGCTACCTCGGCTCGCTCAATGGGCAGATCGAGGAGATGTACGGCGGCCACAACATCGTGCAGGCCTTCAACGGCGAAGCGGCTGCGGTCGCTACCTTTGAGGAGAACAACGAGGCGCTGCGCGGCACTGCCGCCAAGTCCCAGTTTATGTCCAGCATCATGATGCCGCTGATGAACACGATCGGCAACTTCGGCTACGTAGCGGTGTGCGTGCTGGGCGGATATCTGGCCGTCAAAAAGATGGTCGACATCGGCGACATCCAGTCCTTCATCCAGTACATGCGCTCCTTTACCCAGCCGATCGCGCAGCTGGCGTCCATCTCCAACACCATCCAGTCGACCGTCGCGGCGGCCGAGCGGGTGTTCGAGTTCCTGGATGAGCCCGAGGAGACCGCCGACCCCAGTACCGTCGAGGACGCGGCGCTTTCCACCATTCAGGGCTCGGTGTGTTTCAACCATGTGTCGTTCGGCTACGACCCGGAGAAGATCATCATCAAGGACTTCAGCGCCTGCGCGTCGCCCGGTCAGAAGGTGGCCATCGTCGGCCCCACCGGCGCGGGGAAGACCACGATTGTGAAACTGCTGATGCGCTTCTACGAGCTGAATGGCGGGCACATCGAAATTGACGGGCACGACATCCACGATTTCTCCCGCGCGCAGCTTCGAAGCCTGTTCGGCATGGTGCTGCAGGACACCTGGCTGTACAACGCCACCGTCATGGAGAACCTGCGCTACGGCACCTTTGAAGCCACCGACGAACAGGTGATCCAGGCGGCCAAGGCGGCCCATTGCGACGAGTTCATCCGAGCGCTCCCGGGCGGCTACGACATGATGATGAACGAGGAAGCCACCAACATCTCCCAGGGCCAGAAGCAGCTGTTCACGATCGCGCGGTCGATCCTCGCCAACCCGCGCATCCTGATCCTGGACGAGGCGACCTCCTCCGTCGACACCCGCACCGAAATCCTGATCCAGAAGGCCATGGATGGCCTCATGCGCGGGCGCACCAGCTTCGTGATCGCGCACCGGCTTTCCACCATCAAAAATGCCGACCTGATCCTGGTCATGCGGGATGGCGACGTGGTGGAGCAGGGCACCCACGAGCAGCTTCTCAAAGCAAACGGCTTCTACGCCGATTTGTACAATTCCCAGTTCGACGAATAACGTTAAAGGGGTGCGTAGTATGGAAACCGCAGCCAAACCCGAAAAGAGCCGCTCCGGCAAGGGCGCAGTCGTGATCATCGTGGTGCTGATCGTGGTGATCGGCGCACTGATTGGCGGCTACTTCGTCCTGAAAGACATGAACACGCTGACCACCGACAACGTGAAGGTGACGGCGGACCTGCACACCATCACGCCCACCGGCGCGGGCAAGCTCAGGCGGCTCCTGGTGGCCAAGGGCGAAACGGTGACCAAGGACCAGATCCTGGCCTCCGCGGACAACACCGGCTACCTCAAGTCCCCGGTGAACGGTGAAATCGTTGAGTGCGACGTGACCCAGGGCCAGATGGTCGCGCCCTCCACGGTGATCGCGGTGGTCGCCGACACCAGCGACATCTACATCCAGGCCAATGTGGAGGAGACCGCCATCCGCCGGGTGCGCGCCGGGCAGATCGTCCGGGTCAGCCTGGACGCCTACCCCGGCCAGACCTTCATCGGCATCGTTCGGGAGATCGACAAGATCACCCAAAACGCCATTTCCGGCAACGCCATGAGCTACTC
>JAEVZE010000488.1 GCA_023392395.1 Bacillota bacterium | reverse complement strand
GCCCTTGCCCGTTCACCTTGCAAAATGTTTGTGACTTTTGCTTTTTTGACTTGAAGAACGACGTTTTTGTGCTATAATGATTCAAACGTCTATTTCTATTTGCTTGAACGGCAATTCATTCCCATGGAATCGCAGCCCGGAAGGCCATTTCTGCGGCACGACAAACCGCGCTGGATCGGAAGCCGTATCGCTGGAATATGGAAAGCCCATGAGAAAAGGGAGGAATTGGTACCATGCGTAAGTCCCTATGTCTCCTTCTGGCGCTCATGCTGACGCTGGCGGCGCCCGCCGCCTTTGCCGAAGCGCAGGCCGCTGAAACGCTCAGCGCGAATCAGGACCTGACCTTCTCCCTGCCTTCCGTTCCGACGATCGACCCGCAGCAGTTCAACGCCGCCGCGACCTACGACGTGCTCAAGGGCATCGGCGAAGGCCTGATCCGCACCCACGAAGGCCAGGTGACCCCCGGCGTCGCGGAGAGCTGGGAAGTGTCTGAGGACAACCTGAAGATGACCTTCCACCTGCGCAAGGACGCCTGCTGGTCCGACGGCACGCCGCTGACCGCGAACGACTTCGTATATTCGTTCCGCCGCCTGGCGGATCCCGCGAAGCCCCGCGACTACAGCTGGGTGCTGTATGAGATCAAGAACGCCGGCGACGTCATGGGCGGCAAGGCCGCGCTGGATACGCTGGGCGTGTCCGCGCCGGACGATTATACCTTCGTCATCGACTTCGCCACCCCCGCGCCCTACTACCTGGGCTTCCTGGATATGCCCTGCTTCTACCCCGTCAAGCAGGAGCTGGTGGAGAAGTACGGCGACCAGTACGCCATGTCCGCCGATTCCATGCTGACCAACGGCCCGTTCACCGTGACCGACTACCAGGTGGACCAGTCGATCAAGATGGTGCCCAACGAGAAGTACTGGAACCGCTCGGCCATCAAGCTGAACTCCGTGACCATCCTGATCATGGAGAGCGAAGCTGCCTTCTCCATGTTTGAGACGGGCGACCTGTCCATCGCCGACATCCCGGTGGCCATCGCGCCCAGCTACCTGGCCGATCCCAGCCAGCTGTCCGGCGCCACCGTCACCTCCTACGCCTCGGGCGCTGTGGACTGGTTCTGCATCAACCTGGCCTCCACCACCAACCCCATCCTGGGCAATCAGGACTTCCGACTGGCGCTGAACTACGCGCTTGACCGCGAAGAGTACGTGGCCATCGCCACCAACGGCCTGTACGCCCCCGCGACCCGCTTCGTGCTGCCGCTGGTGGCCGGCGCGGACGGCGGCTACTACACCGAGCAGTACCCCATCGAAGTCTATAAGTCCACCGCGCAGGCCGATGTGGCCGCCGAGCACCTGAAGAAGGCCATGGATGCGCTGGGCATCACCGATCCGGCCTCGATCTCCATCAAGCTGAAGATCTCCGACGCCGCCGCCAATAAGCTGATCGCCGAGAACTGCCAGGATCAGTGGCAGCGCACGCTGGGCATCAAGGTCGAGATCGAAACCGTCACCTACAAGGCCATGCTGGCCGACCGCGTTGCGGGCAACTTCGACCTGATCTACGCCGGCTGGATGCCCGACTACAACGATCCCTACACCTACCTGTCTTACTTCGTGTCCACCAACTCCCAGAACGGCGGCAAGTTTGCCGACGCCAAGTATGACGAGCTGGTCAACACCGCCAACACCTTCGCCGACGCGAAGACCCGCCTTTCCATGTACGCCGAAGCCGAGAAGATCCTGATGGAGCAGGCCGGCATCGTGCCGCTGCAGGTCCGTCAGGTGCCCTACGCGATGAACGACAAGCTCAAGGGCGTTGTGCGCTTCTACCTGGGCAGCGACCTCGACTACGCCTACGCGTATTTTGTCGAATAGCATTTGAAATCCGCCAGGCGGCTTTCAAATGCGGTCTGGCGCAGGTCCTGCAAGCCGGAGGAAAACCTCCGGCTTGCGGTCGGGCCTGCGCAGAGCAAGGAATAGGCAACCTGCGGCCGCACATGTCGCCCTCCGGTTGCCTTTATACAATCGGTGGCTGCGGCCCCCGAACCCCTATGGAATGGGGTACGACGCCACGCTTTTCAATTCCATCCCCTTTGTGCGGGGTCAAGGGGGATCATCCCCCTTGCGGGGGTTCGGGGGCGGAGCCCCCGATTCGTTCTTATCAGTTCACTGGCATTGGGGGTTGAACGCATGCTCAGGTACATCCTAAAGCGGACCGTCATCGCGCTGATCACCGTGCTGGTGCTGATCACGATCATCTTTGCGCTGGTGCGCCTGCTTCCGGGCGATCCGTTCATCAGCGAAAAGACCAACCAGGCGATTCGCGACAAGATGATGACCTATTACGGCCTGGACAAGCCCATCTGGCAGCAATGGCTGACCTACGTGGGCAACATGCTGCACGGCGACCTGGGCGTTTCGCTCAAATATCCGGGCCGGACCGTGAATTCCACCATCGCGCAGACGTTCCCGTATTCCGCGGGGCTGGGCGTCCGGGCGCTGCTGCTGGCGCTGTCGGTGGGCCTGTTCCTGGGCACCATGGCCGCGCAGAAGGCTGGCAAAGCCTTGGATGTGATCTGCGTGCTCATCGCCATCATCGGCATTTCGATGCCGGATTTCATCATCGGCACCGTATTGCAGCTGGTGTTCGCCATCAAGCTCAAATGGCTGCCTGCCGCCCAATGGGAGAGCGCCCGGCACATGATCCTGCCGGTCATCGCGCTCAGTTTGTATACATTGGCCCTGATCACCCGCCTGATGCGCTCCAGCATGCTGGAGGTCACCCATCAGGATTACATATTGACTGCCCGCGCCAAGGGGCTTTCGCCCCGGCAGGTCATCTGGCGGCATGAGATGCGAAACGCCATCCTGCCCATCGTCACCATCATGGGCCCCATCACCGCGGCGGTGCTCACGGGCACGTTCGTGCTGGAGCGCATCTACGCCATCCCCGGCATGGGCAAGTTCTACGTGCAGTCCATCAACGACTTGGACTATACGATGGTCTTGGGCATGACCGCCTTCTACGGCGTGTTCCTGGTGGCTGCCAACCTGATCGTGGACATCCTGTACGGCATCATCGATCCGCGCATCAAGCTGGCCGAAACCCGCGGCCGCGTTTATGCGATGGACGAGGATGAGGAGGACTGAAGCATGCAGATCGACGACATGAAAGCCTTCCTCTCGGGGCCGCTGGACCCTTCGCTTACCCAGCGTTTGCCCAAGGACGACGCGGATCTCAACCGCATCGTCCGCCCCAGCCTCACCTACTGGCAGGACGCCTGGATCAAACTTCGGAAAAACAAGATCGCGATGCTGGGCCTTTCGATCATCGCGCTGTACCTGCTGTTGGCCATCTTCGCGCCTGTGTTCGCCCGCTACGATTTCTCCTCGCAAAACGCCAAGGCCATGAACCAGTGGCCCAGCTGGGAGCACCTCTTTGGCACCGACCAGGCCGGGCGCGACCTGTGGGTGCGCAACTGGATGGGCGCCAGGGTCTCCCTCTTCATCGGCCTGATCGTGGTTTTGATCAACACCGCCATCGGCTGCGTGGTGGGCGGCGTCTCCGGCTACTTCGGCGGCAAGGTGGACATGCTGGTCATGCGGCTGATCGACGTGCTCTACGGCATCCCGATGATCATCCTGGCCATTCTGATCCGCACCGTCATGGATTCGGGCATCTTCCCGCTGGTTCTGGCGATGGTGGCGCTGGGTTGGATCAGCAGCGCGCGCCTGGTGCGCGGGCAGGTACTGCAGCTGAAAAACCAGGAGTTCGTCATGGCCGCCCGCACGCTGGGCGTGTCCGACGGCAAGATCATCATGCGCCACATGATCCCCAACATCGGCGGCATCCTGATCACCAGCATGACCATGGCCATCCCGCAGGCCATCTTCACCGAGGCGTTTCTGTCGTTCATCGGCATCGGCATCAAGTCGCCCAGCTGCTCCTGGGGTTCGCTTGCGCAGACCGCGATCCAGGTGTACCGCATGCAGCCCTATCAGCTTTTGATTCCGGCGTTCTTCATTTGCACCACGATGCTGTCGCTCAACATGCTGGGCGACGGCCTCAGAGACGCACTGGACCCGCGCATGCGCGGACGCTGATATGGCGCTGAAAAACCACGATGGTTTTTCAGCGCGTTGGAAGAAAACTGCGCGGGCCTGAAATCCTCTGGCGTTGAAATCCCCTTCGGGTCTTTCAACGCTCGAAAGGGTCTTCGCGGGCCTGAAATCCTCACAGATTTCCGGGCGGCCCGCTGACTTGTGGAAATGTTTCCTCCACCAGTGTGCGCACTGGCTTCGGAAACCGTTCCCGGCGTACAGGTCGCCGGAACGATTGGATGGGACGAAGGTCCCGTGAGTCTCGTATGGATTCCCGTTGGAAGGAGCCCGAAACAATGGCAGAATCAAGCGCGCTGCTGGACGTAAAGGACCTGCGCGTATCCTTCAAAACCTACGGCGGCCGCGTGCAGGCGGTCCGGAATGTCAGCTTTCACGTGGACGCGGGCGAATGCGTCGCCGTGGTTGGTGAGAGCGGCTGCGGCAAGTCCGTCACCGCCAAGGCCATTTTAAGGCTGATTGAGAGCCCGCAAGGGTCCATCGACGGGGGCAGCATCCGCTTCGAGGGCTCCGACCTGATGGCTCTGTCCGAAAACCAGATGCTTGAGGTGCGGGGCAGCCGCATCTCCATGATCTTTCAGGACCCCATGACCAGCCTCAACCCCACCATGACCGTCGGCAAGCAGATTGCCGAGGTCATGATGAAGCACCGGAAGATCTCCCGCCGCGAGGCGGAGGAAAAGACCATCGAATACTTGAAGCTGGTGGGCATCGCCAACCCGGCCAAGCGCTTCCGCGAGTACCCGGATAGCCTGTCCGGCGGCATGCGGCAGCGGGTGGTGATCGCCATCGCCATGTGCATGAACCCTAAGCTTTTGATCGCGGACGAGCCGACCACCGCGCTGGACGTGACCATCCAAGCACAGATTTTGGAACTCATGCAGTCGCTGCAAAAGAGCTTTGGCACCGCCATCGTGCTGATCACCCATGATCTGGGCGTGGTCGCCAACATGGCAAAGCGCGTGCTCGTGTTCTACGCGGGCAAGATCGTGGAGGAAGGCCCCGCCCGGGACATCTTCTACCGGCCGGGCCACCCCTACACCCACGCGCTTCTGTGCTCAATGCCCAAGCTGAACAGTAAGGTTCGGGAGAGCGTCTCCAGCATCGAGGGCGCGCCGCCGGACCTGTTCGCGCCGCCGGAGGGCTGTTCGTTTGCCGCCCGCTGCCCCTACGCGATGGCGGTGTGCAAGGCGCAGCCGCCCGAGATCGCCTTAGGCGAGGGCCACAAGGCCGCCTGCTGGCTGAACCACCCCGGTTTGCCAGCCGAGATGAAACCGGAATGGATGCGGGAGAAAGACTGAGGGGATGGGGTCGCCAAAGGGCGCTGGTCCTGGGTTCTAAAAACGCCCCACTGGGGCGTTTTTTGCGGCAGGGCCGCACCGAACCCGCTTTCCCGCCCAGCGCATTTGAAAGAAGTTCAATGTATGCGCTGGGCGGGAAAGCCCTTTGGAATCCCGCCAGAGG
>JAEVZE010000487.1 GCA_023392395.1 Bacillota bacterium | reverse complement strand
ATGACGACCCGGAACCTCCCAAAGAGCTTAAGCCGGGAAAGGCTTATGAGCGAGCGCATGACCGAGCGGTACATGCTGGCGCCGGCGCTGATCGCGCTAGCGATCATCAGCATCTTTCCGCTTCTGTACATGCTCTACATCAGCATGTATGACTTCACCATGTCGGTCAACAACCCGACGTTCGTGGGCCTGAACAATTGGATCCGGGTGCTGAAGAGCAGCACGTTCTGGTCGTCCTGGCAGCGCACGGGGATGATCGCGGGCTCGGGCATCGTGCTGCAGATGCTGCTGGGCATCGGCGTGGCGCTGGTCATCTACCAGTTGCCCAAGGGGCAGAACCTGGTGCTGACCTTCTTCATGCTGCCGGTCTTCGTGGCACCCATCGTGGCGGGGCTTCTGGGCAGGTTCCTGCTCAACTCCACCTACGGCTTCTACGCCTGGATTCTGGGGTTCTTCGGCTACACCGGCGAGGTCTTCGCCACGCCTGTGGGCGCGGTGATCGGCATCATCGGCATCGATGTGTGGGAATGGACGCCGCTGATCACGATGATCGTGCTGGCGGGCCTGCAGTCGATGGACACGGAGACGCTGGAGGCTGCCTCCATCGACGGCGCAAGCTACTGGGGCAGGTTCCGCTACGTGATCGTGCCACTGGCCTCCAGAACGATCCTGGTGGCGCTGTTGGTTCGCATGATGGACATCCTGCGCTACGTGGACACCGTCAAGATCATCACCGAGGGCGGCCCGGCGGACGCCACCAAGATCGCCGGATACCACCTGATGGAAGTGGCGTTCCGCTTCCAGAACTTCGGCCAGGCGGCGGTGCTTGGCATCATCATGATCGTCGTGATCAGCCTCTTGGGTAAGCTGTTCATCCGGCTGATGGGAAGGGGGGTCATGTGATGCACCACATGAAAAGGCCTATGAGCCGCCGGAAGACCATGACCAACGCGTTTTTGTACGCGCTGGCGGGCATCGCGATCGTTTGGTCGATGCTGCCCATCGTGTGGATGGCACTGTCCTCGCTCAAGGTGAGCACCAACATGTTCTCCATGCCGCCCCAATTCTTCTTCCCGCCGGAGCTGGATACCTACCGCTACATGTTTGAGGAGGCGGGGTTTGGCAAATTCCTGGCCAACAGCCTCATAGCGTCGGTCTGCTCGACATTGATCGCGCTGTTTCTTGGGAGCCTGGGCGGCTTCGCGCTGTCCCGCGGGCAGTTCAAGCGCCAGAAGGACATCTCTTTCTGGATCATCTCCACCCGCATGGCGCCCATCCCGGCGGTCATCCTGCCGCTGTACCTGATCTTCTCCCGGATGCGCATCGTGGGCACGATGCCCGGGCTGATCTTCGCCTACACCACGTTCAACCTGCCCTTTGCACTGTGGATGATGATGGCCTTTTTCGCCGACGTGCCGGTGGCCATTGAGGAAGCCGCCCGAGTCGACGGGTATTCGAAATTCAAGACGTTCCTGTTCATTTCGATCCCCGCCGCATCCCCTGGCCTTGCGGCGACGGGCGTACTGTGCATGATGTTTGCCTGGAACGACTACGTGTTCGCCAGCGCCTTGACCAGCGCCTACACCCAGACCATCCCCATCGCGGCGTCGCTACTGGTCACGCAGACAGGCATCGCCTGGGGCCAGGCGATGGCCACCGGTACCATCATCGTGCTGCCGATGCTGATCTGCGGTCTGATTATGCGCAAATATCTGGTCAAAGGTTTTTCGATGGGCGCTGTGAAATAATTTATGATATAATGATGGAAACATACGGCAAGAGGAGGAAGGAATAATGGAAGGCAAAAACAAAGCCTGCGTGCTGACGAAGCTTAAGACGATGGAGTTTCGGGATGTCCCGATGCCCACGCCGGCGCCGGGCGAGATCCTGATGAAATTGGAAGCGGTGGGCATCTGCGGGTCGGACGTGCACTATTACAACCACGGCCGCATCGGCGACTTCGTGGTGGATTTCCCGTTCATCCTGGGGCACGAGTGCGCGGGCACCATCGTGGAGCTGGGCGAGGGTGTGACGAGCCTTTCTGTGGGCGACCGCGTGGCGCTGGAGCCGGGCGTACCCTGCGGCAAGTGCGAGCAGTGCCGCGGCGGACGCTACAACCTGTGCCCGGACGTGAAGTTCTTCGCCACGCCGCCCTATGACGGCTGCCTGATGAACTACGTGACCTTCCCGGCGGAATTCGCCTTCAAGCTGCCGGACAACGTGTCCTCCATCGAGGGCGCGCTGATCGAGCCCCTCGCCATCGGCATCAACGCCGCGCTGACCGGCGGCGTCAAGCTGGGCGACACGGTGCTGATCTTCGGCGCGGGCTGCATCGGCCTGGTGTCCCTCCTGGCCGCAAAGGCCTGCGGCGCAGCCAAGGTAATCGTGGCGGACGTCCTGCCCAACCGGCTCCAGGTGGCGGAAAAGCTGGGCGGCATCGCGATCAACTCCCGGGAGAAGGACGTCGTGGCTGAGGTCATGAAGCTGACCGGTGGCAAGGGCGCGCAGGTGGTGCTGGATTGCGCTGGATTCAGCCAGACCGTGGCCGATTCGATGCGCGCCGCGGCCATCGCGGGCAAGATCGTGGTGGTTGGTCTCGGCGAAAGCGAGCTGAACGGCCTCCCGTTCAGCCTCGTCAGCACGCACGAGTTGACCATCACTTCCATCTTCCGCTACCGCAACATCTATCCCATCGCCATCAACGCCGTGGCGGCCGGCTCCATCGACATCTCCGGCATCATCTCCGACCGCTTCACCTTCGACCAGACGCCGGAGGCCTACAAGATCGTCTCCGAGCGCGCAAGCTCGGTCGTCAAAGGCGTCATCGTCTTCGAGTAATTTTGTGCGCGCAAGGGATGCCAGGCGGTGTCCCTTGCGCTTTTTGCGGACTGAGATCTGTTTTTTGAAACCGTAAATGCCGCGCGCCCGGCCCACGGCGCCTCGGCGATGGTTTTCGCACCCTCGGCGGAACTTTTCCGGGGGGCTGGGCAAGGGAGACATTCCTGTTGTATAATAGAAAAATCACTGGACGAAGGCGGGCTGTGGCATGGAAAGGCAGGGCGTCAGTAACATCGCGGTCAAGCGGCTCAACATGCGGGCGGTGTTTTTGTACCTCATGGAGCGCGGGCCTGCTTCGGTGCGCGACATTTCCGTAGCGCTTGGCATGAGCTCGCCCACCGTCATCCAGAACCTGAACGAACTGACCGAACGGAATCTCGCCATCGTCGAGGGCATGCAGGAATCCACCGGCGGGCGCAAGGCCCGCGCCTACGGCCTCAACGAGCGCGCCTGCTTCGCGGCGGGCCTGGACG
>JAEVZE010000486.1 GCA_023392395.1 Bacillota bacterium | reverse complement strand
CGTCATGACCGCTTCCATGGTTTAACTTAGGTGAACTAACTACTACCCCGTATTATAATCACGTGCCCGTGTGTTGTCAACACTTTCTGGCGCGCCTGTTGCAGTTTTACAATTGGGCATGGCCGGATTTGTTCCCGATCACGGTTTCGTGAACCAGGTGCCCGAATCGCGGATTAACATACAAAAAGCGGAGAAGGATTATGCCCTCTCCGCGAAAAGTCTTGAAACCAACCGCACCCACGCTGCTACCGCATGAATGAGAGTGACTCCGCGTTCCACTCGTAATACGGGATGACCTGGGTCGCGCCCAGCGCCACATTCCACTCCTCCATGGAGCCGGGCAGGATCATCACGTTACGGCCCGCCTGGTGCATCTGTCGCCGGAGTGTGGCCTCCCGGATGAGCTTCAGGAATTCGTCGCCATTTTTCATCAGGCCGCCACACAGGTAGATCTTGTCCGGGTCCATGACGTTGATGGTGGTGGCCAGCGCCAGACCGACATAATCCGCCGCTTTCTCGATCAATTCTCGGGACACCGCGTCGCCTTGCTTCGACGCGTCAAACACCATCCGGGCGTCGATGGCGGAGACCGCCCCGCCGCACATCTCCGTGAGCAGCGTCGGCACGCGGCTCCCAACCACGCTCTGCGCCTGCTGGGCCAGCGCCGCGCCGGAGGCCATGGCCTCAAGGCACCCCCGGTTGCCGCAGGTGCACCACACGTTTTCGCGGCTCACGGTGATGTGGCCGATCTCGCCGCTGGTGCCGCTGGCGCCGTAGTACAATTTTCCATTTTGGAAAAACGCGCCGCCGATGCCGTAGCCAAGGCCGATGCACAGGACCGAAAGCTGGTCGTCGCCCTGGTTCCGGCAGATCTCCCACATGCCCTGGGCGCGGTTGGCGTTTTCCACGATCACTTGGTAGGGCAGCCGCTCGTTCATCCACGCCTGCAGCGGCACGTCCTTCCAGCCGAAGTTGGGCGAGAACAGCACGTTTCCGGTTTGCCGCTCGATCAGGCCCGGCATCGCCACGCATATGCCCACGATAGTCTCCCGCTCGACCTGGGATTGATCGATCGCGCCGCGAATCGCCTCACAGAGGCGGTCGACAAACCCCGAGGCCTGCTCAAAATGCTCGGTGGGAAAGCGGAGCGTGAAAATCGGCTGCTTGTCCAGCCCCACCACCACGATGCGCGTGGCGGTGCGCCCGATGTCCACACCCACAAACCGGAAGTGCTCGCCGCACACCGACAACACATCCGGCCGCTTGCCCATACTGCGCCTGGTCACCTTCTCGGCCAGGATCATGCCGTGCTGGATCAATTCATCGGTGATGACCATCACGGTGGGCAGGCTCAGCCCGGTCATCCGAGCGATGGCCGCGCGGTTGATGGGCGCGTGGTTGGCGATGCAGCGCATGACGCTCTGCCGGTTGATCCGGGCCATTTGGTGCTTGTCGATTCTCGCGTAGGTCTCCAACCGTATCACAATCCTTCATCCGGGTTCAATTTGTAAAACATTATAGCATCATCCCGTGCAAAAGGCCATAGGAGGGCAAGAATTCCGCTAAAGTATCGTTACGCGGAGCTTAACGGGGCAATCGACATAAAAGAAGTAGGCCCGTCACAGATGCAGATCTGCGGCGGGCCTGTCTCTTTACTCTTCTATGGAGGTCCAGGGGCACTGCCCCTTGCGGGGGTCCAGGGGGCAGCGCCCCCGGCGTCTCCCCTCTCCTATTCCCTACTTCCCACCGCTCAGCGCGGATCTGCCCAGGAAAGCGGCGGAGGAGCCCAACGCTTCCTCGATGCGCAGCAGTTGGTTGTACTTGGCAACGCGCTCGCTGCGGGCGGGTGCGCCGCTCTTGATCTGCCCGGCGTTGACCGCGACGGCCAGGTCCGCCAGCGTGGTATCCTCAGTCTCGCCGGAGCGATGGGAAACCACCGCCGCATACCCGGCGCGCTGCGCCACGCGGATGGTTTCCAAGGTCTCGGTGAGGCTGCCGATCTGGTTGAGCTTGATCAGAATCGCGTTGGCGACGCCCTTCTCAATGCCCTTTTTCAGAATTTCGACGTTGGTGACGAACAGATCGTCGCCCACCAGCTGAATCCTCTTACCCAAGCGCTTCGTGAGCTCCGCCCAGCCATCCCAATCCATCTCCGACAAACCGTCCTCGATGGACACGATCGGGTAGCGGTTGACCCAGTCCTCGTAAAGGGCGATCATCTCGGCAGAAGTCTTCTTCACACCGTCGAACTTGTAGAAGCCGCCCTCGTAGAACTCCGACGCCGCAGGATCCAGCGCGATGAACACATCTTTGCCAGGCGCATACCCGGCCTTTTCAATGGCCTCCACGATCAGCTTGAGCGCTTCCTCGTTGTTCTTGAGATCGGGCGCGAAGCCGCCCTCGTCGCCGACGCCGGTGGACATCCCCTTTGCGTGCACGACACCCTTGAGCGTCTGGTAGACCTCCGCGCAAATGCGCAGCGCCTGCTCAAAGCTCCCCGCGCCCAGCGGCATGATCATGAACTCCTGCACGTCCACGTTGTTGTCGGCGTGTTTGCCGCCGTTCAGGATGTTCATCATCGGTGCGGGCAGGATGTGGGCGTCCGCGCCGCCGATGTAGCGGTACAGCGGAACGTACAATTCCTCTGCCGCCGCGTGGGCCGCAGCCAGCGATGCGCCCAAGATCGCGTTGGCCCCGAGCCGAGACTTGTTCTTGGTGCCGTCAAGCGCCAATAGCGCCGTATCGATGGCGCGCTGATCGGTCACTTCCATGCCCTTGAGCCGGGGTGCGATCTCCTTGAAGGCGTCCGTTACGACGCCCTTCACGCCCTTGCCGTGAAAGCGCTTCTTGTCGCCGTCCCGCTTTTCCAGCGCCTCCAGCGTGCCGGTGGACGCGCCCGAGGGCACCGCCGCCCTGCCCATCGCGCCGTCTTCGGTCAGCACGTCCACTTCGATCGTCGGATTGCCCCGGGAATCCAGGATTTCCCTCGCCTTGACATCGAGAATCTTTGACATATGAATCCTCCTATGATCGGTCCGGCCCTGAGTGGGCCAAGGTTTCTTTCACATGTAAAGATACCCAAAACAGCCAGGGATTATCATTCGCCCAAAGATTTCAAAAAATCTCAGCGTGGCTCCCCGGACTCCAGGCCGTAAGCCTCGGCCACCGGCAGCGAAAACACCACCGCGCCCGCGTCGGTGCCGGGCCCGGCCTTGTGCGCGATGGCGTCCATCACCGCCTGTCGGAGCTTGGCCGAAACGACGGTGAACAGCACTTCCTTCTCTGCCTGCACGGACACGCCAAAGAACTTCTCCGCCTGCTTCATGCCGACGCCCCGGGCATGGATGATCGTGCCGCCGGTCGCGCCCGCGGCCCGCGCGGCCTCCATCGCCTCGTCGGCGTAGCCCTGATTGACGACCGCCAGCACCAGATCATACCCAAACGATTCCATATCGCAACCCTCCGCACCCGCTGGCGCGCCCGCGCGCGTCCGGCCCGCCACGCCCAGCCCAATCCCAAAGGCGATGCCGCTGCCCGGCCTTTTCAGGTTCATCTCGCCGCAAAGCCTTGGCAGCGCCGCACGGGCGGCGTCCCGCGGCATCACGCAGTAGAGCACGTCCTTGAGTGTCTCACCCAGCCCCAGATAGGACAGGATCTTCCGGCTTGCGGTACCCCGGCCCAGCGTCATCACGTCCAGCTTCGCGCCGTATTCCGCAAACAGCCGGGACGATTTTTCTCCGTCGCCCCTGGGTACGACCACCATCACAAATTCCAGTGGCGCGCACGCCATCGTCATAACCCTCCTCCGCCCACCGGCGCATCCGCAGAAGGACCATCCTCCGTTTCAGGCGGCGCGGTTTCCATTGGCATATCCCCTTCGGACATGATCGCCGCGCCTTCGTCCACTGCCGGGGCCGCACGGACGGCATCCTCCCTGGCGGCGGCTTCCGGTTCGCACTCTTCCGCGGAAGGCTCATCCGCCTCCGGGAGGACGGGCGCATCCGCCTCTTCGTCAATCATCATGGACAGCGCCGCGCCTTCAACCGGCGTGGAGTCAACGCCTTCGTCGCCGAGTACGCCGGACAAGGCCGCGCCTTCCGCCAGTGTGGTGGCAACATCTTCTTCGCAGGCGGCCGGCTGGACGGCAGCATCCTCCTCGCCCAGTTCCGCCTCTTGGGAAAGCTGCTCCTGCCGTTCCAAAAATCGACTGCGCGAAAGCTTACGTTGGTAGATCACGCCCATCGCCTGCACGGTGATCAGAGGCATCATCGCCACCATGCCCACCGCGCCAAAGGCGTCAGTCATGACGTTTCCGCCGACGGCCTCGCACACGCCCACCGCGAAGGGCAAGAGGAACGCCGCGGTCATCGTGCCCGCGGCCACGCCGCCGGAGTCAAAGGCGATGGCGGTAAAGATGCGCGGCGAATAAAAGGTCATCGCAAGCGCCAGCGCGTAACCGGGCAGCAGGAACCACCACACCGAAATGCCCGTCAGCACCCGCACGATGGACAGCGCCGCCGCCGCGCCCACGCCGATGGAAAGGCCGGTCATCATCATCTTCCGGGAGATGGCGCCGCTGGTGATCTCCTCCACCTGCCGGTTCAAAAGGTGCACCGCCGGTTCCGCGTAGACCAGGAAAAAGCCGATCAGCGCGCCCAGCGGCACCAGCGTCCAGCGGTGGTGGACCGCCAGCGCCTTGGCGATCGCGGAACCCGCGGGCATGAAGCCCAGGTTGGCGCCGGTCAGGAACACCGAAAGGCCGACGAGCGTGTAGATCAGGCCGATCACAATGCGCACCAGTCGCCTAAAAGGCATGCGCAGCCGCACGAACTGGAATACCAGGAAGATCGCCACCACCGGCATCAGGACCAGCAGCACCTCCCGGAAGAATGCCGCCCAACCGGACGCCAGCGCGCGCAGCATCTCCGTAAGCCCCGCGACCTCGCCGCCCGCGTCAAACGCGAAGCCCGAGACCGACGGATCGAAGAACAGGCCCATCAGAAGCACGGAAAGCACCGGGCCGATGGAGCACAGCGCGCAGATCCCAAAGCTGTCCTCCTCGGAGGACTTCCCGCCGCGCACCGCCGACACGCCCGCGCCCATCGCCAGGATGAAGGGCACCGTGATGGGCCCGGTGGTCACGCCGCCGGAGTCGAACGCCACCGCCAGAAACGCGGGCGAGGCGACCGCGGCCACCAGAAATACCAGCGCATAGGAGACGAGCAGCAGGATGGACATGCGCACATGGAATAGGATGCGCATCAGGGCGATCATCAAAAACAGCCCGACGCCGCCCGCCACCGCCATCACCAGCGTCATGTCGGGCACCGCCGGAACCTGCTTGGTCAAAAGCTGCAGATCGGGCTCGGCGATGGTCACCACCACGCCCAGCAGCAGCGCGCAGCCCAGAATCAGCCAGAGCTTTCGGGAACGCGTCAGTTCCGAGCCGATGGCCTCGCCAATGGGCATCATCGAAAGATCAGCGCCCAGCGTGAACAAACTCATGCCCACGATCAAAAGCGCCGTGCCCGTCAGAAACATGATCAGCGTCCAAAGCGGCATCGGGGCCAGCGTAAAATGAAGCGCCAAGAGACAAGCGCTGACCGGCAAAACCGCCACCGCCGACTCCCGGAGCTTCATCAGCATCTCCTTTGCCATTGAACGCCTGCCCTTCCAACCCTTTGGATCACCATAAAACCAGTGTACCGTAAACCGCCAAACCCTGTCAAGGGCCCGCTACCTTAAAAACAGCGCACCCGCGACGCCCGCCAGCACCGTTAGCAGGATCGGATTGACATGAAAGCGGACGTTGAGTACCGCCACGACAGCGAAAACCGCCAGCGCGCCCAGGCTCACCGAACCCAGTGGGTTGGCAACCAGTGAAGAGAAATTTGCGCCGGGCGCGATCACGCCCGCCGCGATGGTCAGCGCGGCCGCCGCGATCAGCCCCACTGCCGCAGGCTTGACGCCTGCCAATACGCCCCGCATGGTCCGGTTCTTCCGGTAGCGGTCGATAAAGCGCATGACCAACGCGACGAAGACGAAGGAGGGGAGCATCACGCCGATGGTCGCGGCCAGCGCACCCCAGAACCCGGCGTCAAGGTATCCAACATAGGTGGCGGCGTTGATGGCGATGGGGCCGGGCACCACCATGTCCAGCGCGTTGAGGTCGGCGATCTGGCCGATGGTGACAGAAAAATGCCGGGCCTCCGCGATGATCAGCGACATCATGCCGTAGCCGCCGCCAAAGCCGGTGGCGCCCACCTTCAAAAAGGCCAGCAGCAGTTGAATCAGCTCGTTCATTGCGCGCGCTCACGCTCCTTCAGATGCTGGTAGAGGTAACCAGCAGCGCCCGCCGCCAGTACCACCAGCGGCGCGCTGACGGAGGTAAATGCGATCAGCGCAAACGCGCACAGCATCAGGATCACGGCGAACGCGCTCTTCAGGTTCCCACGGCCCAGCGTAAAGGCGGCGGAGAGCACCAGCGCGGCCGACGCCGCGCGCACGCCCTGAAACGCGCCCGCGAACGCGCCCTCCCGCGGAATGAAGTTTAGTAGGATGGTCGCCGCAAGCATGAAAAAGAACGCGGAGATGGTCGCGCCGATTCCAGCGGCGATCATGCCGATTGCCCCGGCCGCTCTGCGCCCGATGAAGCAGGCGCAGTTGAGCGCGATCACGCCAGGCAGCGTCTGCGCCAGCGTGGCGTATTCGACGAATTCCTCCCTGGTCATCCACTGACGGCGGTCCACCACGTCCTTCTCAATCACCGGCAGCATCGCGAGCCCTCCGGCAAATGTGAACGTGCCCGCCTTAAAGAACACCCAGAACAGTTCCCCCAGGGTTTTGAAGTCTGCCTTTCGCATTGGAAGACGAATCCCTTTCCCGGACGCCTTACTCGCTCAGCATGGCGTCCAGCTTCGTTACGGTGTTCCAGTTGCGCGAGGTCGCCCGCGCGTCCAGCTTGTCCATCCCGGAAAACAGCTTGCACTCACGGATGCTGTGCTCCAGCAGAAGGTACAGTATCCGCCCTGATACCACCGCCTTTTCGCCGGGGCGAACGAGCGCCTCCAGCCGCGCCCTCGCCTCCAAAGATGGCGGCGAGGACAGGAACGTGGCGTACAGGCTGGCCGCGTCGCCCGCCGCCTCCTGCGCGTACTCGATCTGCTCCGAAGAAAACGGCAGATCCTCCACCGCCGCGCGCAGCTCTCCCGCACCGCGCACCAGCGCCGGGATTTTCAAGCCGAAGCGCGCGTTGAGCGCTTCCTCGATCATCGGCTCCAGCGCCGCCTCAGAAAGGTCGGTTTCAAACAGCGCGTTGCCGCTGTTCAAGTGGGTCTTGACCTTCTCAAACCCCAGTTTCGAAAGCTCCTCGCGCAGATCAGCCATCGGGACGGTCGTCTTTCCGCCCACGTTGATTCCGCGCAACAGCGCCACGTATCGCGCCATAGGCCCTCCCCCTTCGTCCCAAAACACGGCTGCGCTCCGATCGGACGGGCCGCGGATCACTTTGCGCCCGCGTACCTGGCCAGGTTGAAGCGCACCATGTCCTGTACCAGTTCCAGCGGCAGCGGCGCATCCATCGGCAATTGCACCGCGCCCTTCGACGTTTTGAAGGGCATCAGCCGCTCCTGGAATGCCTCGATGGCCTCCGAGCCGGGGTAGAAGCCGACGTGGCGCTTGAACGCCGCGAAGTGCGCGATGTTGACCTTCTGCCAGAAGGTCGGCATGCTTCAGCTGATCTTCTCCACCGCGTTCGGCGCAGCCGCATGGATCGCCTCTCGCATCGCCTTCAGCCTTTCGACCACCTCCGGCGGGAAATCCTGAATGTACTCGTCAATGCTTGCGGGTGCGGGTCTTGCCATTTTCTCCAGCCTCCTTCAAATACCTGATCGCATTGAAACAACTTCTTCACTTGGCCGAGCCGCGCATCGCCTTTTTGTGGGATAGCCCCGGATCGCCATTCAAACGCGCGTACTCCGGTGAGTCCACCGCGTAGAGCGCCATGCGCGCCTCCTGATCGTAGTGCACACCCCAGCCATAGCGCTTGGGCAAGTCGGACGCGCGCATGCAAGGCTGTCCCTTGGAGAAGAAGCGCTGCCGCTCCGCCTCCATCTGCGCCTCCGGAACGCCGTTCCGGGCGGCGTGCACCAGGAACAATACGTCGTCGGACGTATAGCGGTACGGGTTCGGCGCGATCAATTCATACTGCATCCGGGCGGCAGATTTCGCGCCCGCCCGCTCCGGCGGCTCCATGCCGGTGACCGCCCGGCAATCGTCCGCAGCCTCGATAAAGGTATTGACGTAGTCGGTGGTATGCATCCGTCTCCCCCTCTTTCGGTGCCGAAAAGCGACGCGCCCGACGGGAATACTATACCGCATGGCGCGGGATCGTAACAGATTTCAAACGGTAAATCTAAATTGCACGCATCCCTCAGCGCTTCCCGTCCGCCAGGAATTGCGCCCAACTGCGCCCAGGATCGTCCGCGTGCTCGCGCCAGTACAAAAGCCTCTCCGTGTGAAAATCGATCTTCTCCGTCACCGCCGCTTCCCATGCCGGGCCAGCGCCCAACCGGATGGCGGTCAGTTCGTAAAACACAAGACCCGGCGCGTGGGTGCCCACGTGAACGGTCGAACCCGCCTGCCCCACCGCGTGGGCCAGCGCCGCGAGATACGGACTCGCAGTCTCCTTGGCGGCGGCGTGGGCGTCCAGGATGGCGCGCTTCGCCTCCGGCATCTTGATTCCACCCCGCGCCCATGCCTCGCACTTTTGAAGCGCGACGCGAGGCCGCGCTTCCCCCGGCCACCCCTCCTCGAAGGCGGAAAGCGCCTCCTGCGCGCAGTCCAGCGCCCAAAGCACAAGCGCCCGGTGGCTTGCTCCCTCCATTAACGGCAGAAGCTCCTGAAGGCAGGGGCTGTCCCTTCTGTATAGGATCTTTCTCCCGACACCGCGCTTTCCCTTCGCCGATTCCGCGCCCATATCCATCACTCCTCCGCTCATTTGAAGATGGCGCTGACGAAGTTCGCGGCCAGGTCCGCCGCGCAGCGCTTCACCGCGCCCGCGCGGTACGGGCCGTAATGCCCGCAGCCCTTTTCCAGCCAGCCCTTGTCCGTCCAATACTTCAGATCGTATGAATCGCCCGCCGCCCGCCGCCAGTACGTTTGCTGCACCCGAAACGCGATCAGCGAAAACATGGACGGCTTCATTGCCGATTGCGACCGGACCGCCCGAAAAAGCGCTGCCGCCGCCTTTTCAAGCGCCGCGCCGTATTTTGCGGCGATCTCTTCTTTGGAGGACAGCGCGCCAAGGAACAGCCTATTTCCGCCGCAGACCTTCGCCCCCCAGGTGGTCAGCGCAACCTTCATCGTCCGGAGGCTGTGCTTGGTCGACCGGCTGGCCGAGGTGGTGATCAGCCACGCGCACTTGCCGTAAAGCCCCGGCCTGTGACAGAAGAACGCCATACGGTCGATCCAATTCTTTGTTAGGCCGCTCACGTCCTCCACATACACCGGGCTTGCGACCACCAGCGCGTCGGCCTCCAGCATCCTGTCCCGCAAGGGGATCAGACCGTCCTTCAGCGGGCAGCGGTCCTCCCCGCGGTCAAAGCA
>JAEVZE010000483.1 GCA_023392395.1 Bacillota bacterium | reverse complement strand
GAGCACACCAGTTCCGCAAAGCCCGCTTCCTTGTGAGCCGGAGAAAACTTCTCCGGCTTCATCTCAATCAAGCGGACCGGAATTCCCTGCTTCGCCAGCTGCCAGGCCGCCTCGCAGCCCGCGAGGCCTGCGCCGACGACGGTGACTTCATTCATCCTCGGCCTCTCCGTCCGGAGTCGCGGCCATCACGCGGGCGCGGCACTTTTCGTTGACGCACACGTGGTACACCTCGCCCTTGCGGCCCCTCTTCTGGACCATGCGGCCGCCGCAGGCGGGACACTTGTCGGTCACCGGAAGATCCCAGGACACGAAGTCGCAGGTGGGATAGTTTTCGCAGCCGTAGAACTTGCGGCCTTTTTTGCTGATGCGCTCGAGAAGCCGCCCGCCGCAGGTTGGGCAGGGCACGCCGATGTCGGTCAAAAGCGCCATCGTGTGCCGGCAGGTCGGGAAGTTCGGGCAGGCCAGGAACTTGCCGTACCGGCCGATCTTGTAGACCATCATCGCGCCGCACTTTTCGCACTGGACGTCGGAAACCTGGTCTTCAACGGATACCTTTTCGATCGTGGCTTCCGCCGCCTCCAGCGCCTTCTCGAAGGGACCGTAGAAGTTGGCAACGATCTTGTGCCAGTCGGCACTGCCATCCTCGACCTCGTCCAATTCTTCCTCCATGCCGGCGGTGAACTGCACGTTGACAATGTCGGGGAAATTCTTCTGCATCAGCTCGTTGACCACCTGGCCCAGCTCCGTGGGCACCAGGCGCTTGTTCTCGCGGGCGATGTAGCCGCGCGCCATGATGGTAGTGATCGTCGGCGAATATGTGGACGGCCGGCCGATGCCTTTTTCTTCCAGCGCGCGCACCAGCGACGCTTCTGTGTAGCGCGGAGGCGGCTGGGTGAAGCGCTGCTCGCTGCTAACGTCCAGCAGATTGGCCTTGGCGCCTTCTTCCAGCGCGGGCATCGAGCGCTCCTCTTCTTCATCCTGCGCGTCGTCCAACACTTCCTCGTAGACGGCGGTGAACCCAGCAAAGCGCTTTTTCTGGCCGCTGAAGCGCAGGCGCAGGTTGTCCCCCGACACATCGGCGGACAGCGTTTCGTAGATGGCCGGGGTCATCTGGCTGGCCAGGAAGCGGTTGTAGATCAGCTTATAGAGTCGCATCTGGTCGCGCGTCAAGGATGCCTTGATCGCATCCGGCCGGTACTTGATGTCGGTGGGACGGATGGCCTCGTGTGCGTCCTGGGCGGACTTCCGGCTCTTGAACTGGTTGGGCTCCTCGGGCAAGTACTCAGGCGCGTAGGATTCTCGGATGGTTTCGCGCACCGCCTCGATGGCCTCTTCGGAGATACGTGTGGAATCGGTACGGATGTAGGTGACCAAGCCCTGCGTGCCTTCGCCCTCGAGGTCGACGCCCTCGTAGAGCTGCTGAGCAATCTGCATGGTCTTCTGGGTGGTGAAGCCCAGCTTGCGGCTGGCCTCCTGCTGCAAATTGGACGTAGTGAACGGCGCGGCCGGATACTTGCGCCGCTCGCCGCGCTTGACTTCGCCGACGGCGAAGTCCGCTTTTTTCATCCGCTCGATCAGCGCCTCAGCCTCTTGCTGGCTGCGCACGTCGGTCTTCTGGTCGCCCTCGCCATAGAACTTGGCGCAGAAGCGAACGCCGTCCGTCTCAAACTGGGCGGACAGATTCCAGTACTCCTCGGGCACGAAGGTTTCAATTTCGCGCTCACGCTCGCAAATGATGCCGGTGGCGACCGACTGTACGCGCCCGGCGGAAAGCCCTTTGCGCACCTTGGCCCAGAGCAGCGGGCTGATCTTGTAGCCCACCAGCCTGTCCAGCACGCGCCGCGCCTGCTGGGCGTTGACCAGGTTCATGTCGATGGGTCGGGGCTTTTTGATGGCGGACTTGACTTCCTTGCCGGTGATCTCGTGGAACTCCACGCGGCAGACGTCGCCCTCCGGGATGTTCAATACCTTAGAAAGGTGCCAGGATATGGCCTCGCCCTCGCGGTCAGGGTCAGTCGCCAGGATGATCTTGGCGGCGCCCTTCGCTTCTTTGCGAATGCGATCAAGAATTTCGCCCCGGCCCCGAATGGTGATGTACCGGGGCTCGAAGCTATGCTCTATGTCGACACCGATCTGCGACTTGGGCAGATCGCGTACATGTCCTTGCGAAGCCTCCACCTTGTACCCTCGGCCGAGAAACTTGCCGATGGTCCTTGCCTTGGCCGGGGATTCCACGATGACCAGCTTATGCGCCATTAATGAACCTCCATCCGCGTTTGCGGGGTGAATTCAGGATTCCACCCGGTACATTCGGCCGGGCGCTTGTTTTATTATTCCTCGCAACTCCAGCATTGTCAAGAGAGAATTTAGTTTTGCACTGTTAAAGCCAGTGCGCGCAACCAGCTCGTCGAAGGACATCTCCTCGATTCTGAGTGGTTCGACAAGCGCCGACTCATCCGCGTCGAGCTGGATTTCCCGCTTAAGGGCGGTGCTTGATGTAGGCCTTTCAGCCCAGCGGAAGTGCTCCAGGATCTCCCAGGGGCCCAGCGCGGGCGTGGCACCCTCCGCGATCAGCCGGTTGGGTTCGGCGGACAAAAGCGAATAGATCGAGCCGGGCACCGCGAACACGTCGCGGCCCTGCTCCAGTGCAAAGTCCACCGTCAGCATCGCGCCGGAGCCCTTGGCGGCCTCGACCAGCAGTAGTCCGTCCGACATCGCGCTGATGATGCGGTTTCTCGCCGGGAAGTGCTGCGCCAGCGGGCGCGTCCCCGGTACGTATTCGGAGACGATGGAACCGCCGGTCGCAAGGATTTGCTCGGCCAGCGGGCCGTTCTCCGGCGGATAGACCACATCCACCCCGCAGCCCAGTACCGCCACCGTCCGCCCAACTGCCGTGAGCGCACCCTGATGGGCGGCGGTGTCGATGCCCCGCGCCATGCCGGACACGATGACAACGCCCTCCCGGGCGAGCGCGGATGCGATTTCGCTCGCGGCGCGCCGTCCATCTCGGCTGGCATGGCGGGAGCCCACAATGGAGATCGCCTTTTCCGCGTTCAGATCGGAAACGCCGCGCACGTAGAGCGTGGGCGGCGGATCGAAGGTCGTGGTCATGCGGGCGGGATATCCGCTCGAAAGCCGCGTGACCGCCGCGATGCCCTTCTTCTCAAGCTCCGTAAACAACTGGTACAGGTAGCGCTCCGTCCGGGCGCACGTAAGGTTTCCCAGCGCCTTCTCGCCCAGAAACGCCATCTGAGGCCCAACGTTGTCCCAGACAGAACGCGCGTCCTCATACTGACTCAGCAGCTGATAAAACCGCTTGACGCCGATGCCCTCCACGCTGGAAAGCCAGACCCAATACTGCTCCATCGCGGAGTATTCCACGGAATCCACCCCTCATACTGCCGCTAATTCTCCGTGTCGTTGTGCGATAGGCCTTTATCTTTCCCGGCGACCAGTGCGCCGGGAACGTGTTTCTTCACCAGTGCGTACACTGGTGAAGAAACAATTCCTTTGGTCAGGGAGCCGCCCGGAGATTCGAAGAATTTCAGGCTCGCGCAGCATTCTTCCATTGCGATGAAAATCCGCCGGCGGATTTTCATCGCCCCCATTACCCCCAATATTTCCGGTCTAAAGCTCTGTATTGCACGGCCTCGGCGATGTGCGCCTGCTCGATCTCGCCGCCCCCCGCGAGATCCGCGATGGTGCGCGCCACCTTGACCACCCGCGTATAGGCACGGTTTGAAAAGCCCATCACCTCGCTGGC
>JAEVZE010000480.1 GCA_023392395.1 Bacillota bacterium | reverse complement strand
GGCTTTGAGCGCCATGAGCGCCGGATAGAGCGTGTCCACCAGCGTCTTGTCGCCGGGGCGCGCTTTCACGATATCGTACAGTCCCTCAAGGCCGGCCTCAAGCATTTCACAGAACAGCCCCAGGTCGATCTCATCGGCATCCTCCGCCTTGTCCGACATCTCCATGAAAATCGTGCCGTAAATGGGCCCCATGGACCCGCCGATCTTGTTCAGCAGCACGCCGCCCAGGTCGAACAGGCCTTCCGAGAATGAGGTCTCCTTTTCCCCGAGCTGCTCTGAGTACATCGTGAAGCCCTTGTTCATATTCGTGCCGTGGTCGCCGTCGCCCACCAGGCCGTCCACGTCGCTCAAATACTGTTTGTTGGCCTGAATGGCTCTGACCATCGCAAGAAGAATCCCGCGGCCGTCGGCATTTTGAATAAACGCCATACCGTACCTCCTCAGAATTGCTTGAGGCCCATGGTGTTGACCGGAATGTCCATGAGCTCCTTGAGCTCCTCGTCCAGCTTCATGACGGTCAGCGTTGCGCCCATCATGTCAAGCGACGTGAAGTAGTTGCCCACGTAGGAGCGGTACACCTTAATGCCCTGATCGGTCAGCAGCTTCTCCACTTCGTTGTAGAGCACGTACAGTTCCATGACCGGCGTCGCGCCGAGGCCGGAGACGAGCACCGCCACCTCATCGCCCGCCCCGAAGGGGTAATCCGGCAGCACGACGTCCACCATGCGCTTTGCCATCTGCGCGGCGGTTTCCAGCGGACAGACCTCGATGCCGGGCTCGCCGTGGTGGCCGATGCCGACCTCCATGGTGCCGTCTTTGATCGCAAAATTGGGATGGCCCACCGCCGGAAGCGTACAGGGCGTAAGGCCAATGCCGACAGAACGTGTGTTGTCAATGGCCTTCTGCGCGGTTTCGATGACTTCGTCCAGCGTCGCGCCTTTGGCAGCCTTTGCGCCGCCGCACTTCCACATGAAGATCTCACCGGCAACGCCGCGCCGCTTCTCGCGCTGATCCCTGGGGGCGGAGGCCACGTCGTCGTTGGCGATGACGGTCTTCACCGTGATGCCCTCGCGCTTTGCCATCTTCGAGGCCATCTTAACGTTCATATTGTCGCCGGAATAGTTGCCGTAGAGGCAGGCAATGCCTTCTCCGCCGTTGGCGGCGCGGAAAGCCTCCAGGAACGCGATGGCTGTGGGGGAGGAGCAGATCTCGCCGACCGCCGCCGCGTCGCACATGTTGCTTCCGACATAGCCGATGAACGCAGGCTTGTGGCCCGACCCACCGCCGGTCACCACGCCGACTTTACCCGCGACCGGCGCTTTAACGGCGGCGACGACGCCGCGCGGGTTGTCCTCGGAGGTTACGACATGCTTGACGATATCGCCGTGGTTTTTTACAAAACCAGCCAGCATTTCGTCGACGATGCGATCGGGATCGTTTAGGATGCGTTGCATATACAAACCTCCGAAATCTATTTGATCGTAAATCCGCCATCCACCAGCAGATTGTGTCCTGTGATCATCCCTGCGCCTTTGCTGCACAGGAACGCGATGCAGGATGCGATCTCCTCCGGTTCCGCGAATCGCTCGGAGGGCATTTCTTTTTTGAATGCGTCGCCCACCGGGCCGTCCCACGCCTTGTGGCCCAGAGCGGTCAATACGACGGTCGGGGAGACGGCGTTGACGCGAATGCCGTAGCGGCCCCACTCCTTGGCCAGCACCTTCGTCATGGCAATGATGCCGCCCTTGCTGGCGCAATATGCCACGTGCTTGTCCAGCGCGATGACGCCCGCCTGCGACGCCATGTTGACGATCGAGCCGTTGATTTCATGATCGATCATGTACTTGCCCACCGCCTGCGCCATGAAGAAGCTGGCGGAGAGGTTGATGTCGATGGTTCTGGTCCAGTCCTTTTCGCTGATGATCTCCGCGTTCTCCAGCGCGACAATGCCCGCGCTGTTGACCAGGATGTCGATCTTGCCAAACGCCTTGACGCCCGCTTCGATCACCTGCAGGGGGTACGCGCGGTCGCAGACGTTGCCAGGAACGCCGATCGCGTTTTCGCCGATCTGCTTGGCGAGGGCGTCCACCTCGGGGTTGAGGTCCGCCAGGACAACGCTCACGCCCTTGTCATGGAAGAACTTCGCGGTGGCGTTTCCGATGCCGGCTGCGCCGCCGGTGATGATCGCGGTCTTGCCCGCGAGTGAAAAATCAAGATCTACGCCTTCGTATTTGAGCATATCCGATCCCTCCCGATAAAATCTCCAATCTGTGACGGCGTGCGTCCGGCTGGGACAGGCGGATGGATCGCGCCGATCCGCCTGCCCCAAAGTTGGTTATCGCAAAGGGATGCTTTTCGATAACCCCCAATTCAGGAATTAGTACTTGTTGACGTAATCGGCCGCGTTGTCGGGCGTGATCATCTCAAAGGGGATCCAGTAGAACTTCTCGACTGTCTCGCCGTTCACTGCCTTGACAGCGGTCTCGATGGCGCCGGTCATCTGGCCTTCGGCGTTCTGGAAGTCGCTGGCGATCATGTTGCCGTTCTGGACGGCCGCAACCGCGTCGGTGATGCCGTCGATGCCGATGCAGGGGATGTCCTTGCCGGCGGCGACGATGGCTTCGCGGGCGCCCAGCGCCATTTCGTCGTTCTCGGCGATCACGGCGTCGATCTCATCGCCAAAGGTGGAGATCCAGGTTTCCATCAGGCCCATGGACTCGGAGCGGGACCAGTTGGCGGTGTTGCGGGCAAGTTCCTTGACGTTCGGGTATTTGGCCATGACGTTGGTGATGCCCTCGATGCGCTGCAGCTGCGCGGACTGGCCCATCGGGCCTTCAATGATGACGATGTTGAACGCGTCCTTGCCGAGGTACTTGATCATGTAGTTCATGATGTCCTCACCGGCGGACACGTCCTGGGAGCCGACGTAGGAGGTGAGCAGGTCGCTCTCCACCATGGTGTTGACGCCGACCACCGGGATGCCGGCCTTGTGCGCGAGTTCCACCGCGGCGGCGCAGGCGATGGCATCCTGCGGGTTGAGGATGATGGCGTCGCAGCCGTCGGCAATCATGGTCTCGACCTGGCTGAGCTGGGTCGCCGCGTCGTAGTTGCCGTCGTAGGACAGGAACTCGATGCCGTTCTCTTCGCAATACTTCTTGCCGGCGTTGTCCATGCGCATGGTGAACTCATTCTGCAGGCTGTAGTAGGTTGCGCCGATCTTCAGCGCGGAGGCGCTGGCGGCAAAGGAGAGAGAGAGCATCATCAGGACGACGAGGACTGTGAGGATTCGCGCGGACTTCTTCATAAGGTACCCTCCTGCGTGTTTATTTGTTAATCGCTTGACGCGATTATACCGGAGTCAGGCGCACATTCCGGCGATGGGGCAGTGCGCGGGGGTAAAATTTGGTAAAGCAAGGCTTGACGGTGCCGGGCGAGGGCTTTTCGGGGGCCCTTTTCAATCCGCCCGGTGCGCAAATGCTGTTGTGGTTCTTGGTTTTGTCAGCGGTCGGAACTGAGGCCGTCCAGCATGACGGCGCCAATCACGACAAAGCCCTTGATGATCAGCTGATAGTACGCGTTGACCGCCAGCATGTCCAGGCCTGTCGTCAAGCATTGGAGAAGCAGGATGCCTACGATGGTGCCCCACAGCCTGCCGCGGCCGCCGGCGAGGCTCGTGCCGCCGATGACGACCATTGCGATGGCGTTGGTTTCGTAGCCGTCGCCGGTGGACGTAACGCCCGAGGTGACGCGCGCGGTGGTGATGATGCCCGCCAGCGCCGCCAGAACGCCGGAGATCGCGTACACGGAGCAGGTGATCTTTCGCGTGTCAATACCGGATGCGTGCGCGGCGTTCAAGTTGCCGCCGACTGCAAAGACGTACCGGCCGTAGCGGGTCTTATAGAGCAGGACGAAGCAGACGAGCAACACCACGCCCATGATGACGATCGGGATGGGCAGCCATCCGCCAAGCTCGCCGCCGCCAATCTCCTTGAACGTGGCGTTCAAGCTGGGGATGGGCTTGGCGTTGGTCAGAAGGAAGGTCATGCCCTTTGCGATCGACATCGCGCCCAGCGTGCCGACGAAGGCCGGTACTTTCAGGTAGGAGATGCTGACGCCGTTGAACAGGCCGATCACAAGGCCCATGCCAAGGCCGACCAGCACGCCCAGGTACCAGGGGTACCCCAGACTGTTCTGCGCGAAGTACGCGGAGAACATGCCCGCGCAGCCCATGATCGCGCCGACGGAGAGGTCGATGCCGCCGGTCAGAATCACGAAGGTCATGCCGATTGCCAGGAGGCCGTTGATGGACGCGATCCTGAGCACGTTGCGGATGTTGGTACCGCTCAGGAAGTTGGACTTCAATACGCTCATCAGCGTGATGAGAAGCACCAGGGCAATCAGGGAACCGAACATGGAAATGAACTGCTTTCGGGTCATTCCGACGTCGCGGGACAGCGCCTGCGCGTGAACCTGCCTGTCACTCATTTTCTTCTCTCCTAACCGTAGCATGGAATTCGTCGCTGGGCGGTTTACATGTATAGGAACTGGCGCTGCACGATCCCTTCCTGGGAGAAGTCGCTTCGGACCATTTCGCCGCTCAACCGGTGGTTGCTCAGCACGACGAGCCGGTCGGACATCCCCATGGCTTCCGGCATTTCTGAGGAAACCATGATGACCGCGTTGCCCTGCGCGACATAGTCGCACATAATCCGGTAGATCTCCGCCTTCGCGCCCACGTCGATGCCCCGCGTCGGCTCGTCAAAGATAATAATCTTGGGGGCGGCGATCATCCACTTGGCCAGAACGACCTTCTGCTGGTTGCCGCCGGAGAGGGATTTTACCAGTTGTCTGGGGGAGTTCAGCTTGATGCTGAGCGCCTTGATGCGCTCGTCCACGACCTTGTCCTCTCGCTTGCGGCTGAGGATCCCCTTGCGCTCAAACCAGCTCAGCGTCGGCAGCGTGATGTTGTGCCGGACGCTCATCGGCATCACCAGCCCCTCGCCCTTGCGGTCCTCGGTCACGTAGGCGATGCCGGCGGCGATCGCGTCTCTGGGCCGCTTAAAGCTGACTTCCTTGCCTTCAAGGAAGATCTGGCCCTTGTCGGGCCGCGTGAGCCCGAACAGCGAGTGCATCAGCTCCGTTCGGCCGGAGCCGACAAGGCCGACAAAACCCAGAATCTCGCCCCGGTGCAGGGAAAAGCTGATGTCCTCGTACTGCCCGGCGCGCGAGAGGTTTTTAACCTCCAGGATTTTATCTGTAATGGGCACTTCGGTCTTGGGAAACTGTTCCTTGATTTCGCGGCCGACCATGCTGCGGATGATGGTTTCGTTGTCCTCTTCATTGGCGCGCCAGGTGTTGACG
>JAEVZE010000400.1 GCA_023392395.1 Bacillota bacterium | reverse complement strand
GTCATCGGCCGGACCGGCGGCGGCGTGGACGAGTACTTCGGCCTCGAACCAAGCGACATCGACATCAAGATGGGCACGCTTTCCAAGGGCCTGGGCGCCTGCGGCGGATACCTGGCCGGCCCGCGCGAGATCATCGAATACCTGCGCTACAACCTGCCCGGCTTCGTGTTCTCGGTGGGCATCTCGCCGCCGCTGGCCGCCGCGACACTGACCTCCATAAGGCTCCTCCGGCAGGACCCGACCATCATGGACCGCATGCGCTTCAACATCCGGACCTTCATGCAGGAAGCCGCCGTGCGAAACCTCAACACGTGCCTTGCGTCGGAGACGGCCATCGTGCCCATCATGGTCGGAAAAGACGAGGACGCCTTCCGGCTCTCGAACCTCCTGCGCGAGCACGGCGTGTTTGTGCCCCCGGCGGTCTACCCGGCAGTGCCCCGCGGCAAGGCGCGCCTGCGCTTTTGCGTGATCAGCGAACACAAGCCCGAGCAGATCGCCCGCGCGCTGGACATGCTGGTGAAGCTCGCCGCCGAGGAGGGCATCCCGCTGCCCCAGGCCAAGGCCGTGGATTCGCCCAAACAGGATTCCAAGGCCGCAACCTTCGCCTAAAAATTGTTTCGCCCGCAGCGCCAGATGTTTTGCGATGCGGGCGGACGTTTATCTACAAGCGGAAACCCTACAAAAGGCGGTGGGTGTATGATCCCCAACCAGTGGTACGCCATCCTCCCTTCCTGCCAAATCAAGTCGGGCGGCGTCACCGCCGTCAGAAGGCTGGGGCTGGATCTGGTGCTGTTTCGCACGAGCAGGGGCGCGCTGGGTTGCGTGACGGATCAATGTACCCACAGGGGCGCGGCGCTGAGCCTTGGAAAGGTGCAGGGCAGCTGCATCCGATGCCCGTTCCACGGCATCCAGTTCGACCCAAGCGGTCAGTGCACCTTCATCCCGGCCAACGGCCGCGCGTCCACCGAGGATCTGAGCCGCTACAACGTGCAGTCTTACCCGGTGGGCGAAGCCTATGGCATCATCTACGTATGGTACGGCGATCCGGAGAAGACGACCGGAAAACTGCCGTTTTTCGCCGGAGAACTGGACGGCTTCGTGTACAGCGAGATCGAGGACCTGTGGCATGCGCACTACTCCCGCGCCATCGAAAACCAGCTGGACGTGGTGCACGTGCCCATCGTGCACTACAACACCATCGGCCGTGGCAACAAGACGCTGATTAACGGCCCCAAGGTGGTGTTTGAGGGCGATGCCCTGATCACCAGCGCCAACAACGAGGTGGACGTCGGCCAGAAGCCCAAGCCCCCCGCCGAGTGCGCGATCAAGGATACGTATTTGAAGTTCATGTTCCCGAACCTATGGATGAACCATATCAGCGAGAAGCTGAAGGTCATCATCTACTTCGCGCCGGTGGACGACGAGAATACTATCCTGTACATCCGCTTCTACGACAAATTCACAAAGAGCCCCGTGCTCAACAGGTTGATCGCTCAGGCAGGCAAGATGATGAACCGGGCGGTTGAGCGGCAGGACAAGCGCGTGGTGGTCACCCAAAAGCCCAAGGCGTCCGCCTACCGGTCGGCCGAGAAGCTGCTGATGGGCGACGGCCCGATCATCCAGTACCGAAAAAGACGAGACGCGATGAAGGCACAGGCTAAGCCCTGATCGCGCAGAGCTGGCCGCATTGCCTATCTCCAGAAAAACCTCCGCGCCGGGGATTCAATTCCCTAGCGCGGAGGTTTTTTCGGGAACTAATGTCCCCGGTGTCTGGCCTTCTTCTTCTCGGTGCGCAGAAGAAACCTGCGCTCCTCTTCCGCTTCGCGCTGCGCTTTGGAGCGAACCGCGCGCGCCTCCTTGGCCTCTTCCCGTGCCAGTTGCATCGCCTGCTGCGACCGGGTGCCGATGGTGGCGGACCCGGCCTGCGCTGCCTGCCGTTGCCGCCTCTTGGGGTTGGCCGCGATGCAAACCTCCTTCACGCCGTCGATGGCGGGCGAGAACCGGAGAAGAAAGTAGTTCTCCAGCACCCATTGATACACCTCGCCATCGCTGGGTTCCGCGCCGAAGACCACCTTGGCCACGGTCAGCTTCCCGCCCCCGATGCGCTCGAAAAGGCCGATATAGAAGGGTTCGTCGAAGAAAACCGACAGTGTGACGCTCATGCGTCCCACGCCTCCTGTCTGCCGGCTTGTGCTTGGATCGGCGGACGACCCACAGGAGGGAGGGTTACTGACAGCTCAGCCGCGCCCGGACTACCAACCGGGCTGTGTTTTTCCGATCCGTCCGGCGCGCCCATTATACCGCGAAATGCCTTGGCTGTAAACGGCAAACCGTCGTCATAAAAACACCCCCGCGAAAGCAGGAAAATTCGGCGGGCAAACGCCCGCTACCTCAGAGCGTTGAAAAACCACGAGAGTTTTTCAACGCAAAGAAAGAAACCCGCGCGAGCTTGAAATTCGAAATTTCCGGGCGATTCACTGACTGAAGGTGTTGTTTCTGCGACCAGTATGCGTGCTGATCGCAGAAACACGCTCCCGGCGCACAGGTCGCCGGGAGCGATTTGAAAGATGACGAGGTTTGTCGACAGATTGAGGCGGCGGACAAACCCCCGCCGCCTATGGATTTCGGAAAGTTACAGCAACTTCTCTATCTCCGTCTCCAGCTTCTCCGGCGTGATCGCGGGCGAGAAACGGGCCACCGGATTGCCTTTGCGGTCGATCAGGAACTTCCCGAAGTTCCACTTGATATCGCCGTGCTTGGCGAAGGGCTTGAACACCTTCACCTTTCGCTCGAAGGCCTCCGACTCCTCGTCGCCGGTGTCCTCCGGGAATTGCTCCTTCAGCCAGGCGAACAGCGGGTCCGTATCCTTGCCGTTCACGTCGATCTTGGCAAACCTCGGAAAGGTCGTGCCGTAATTGAGCGTGCAGAAAGCGCCAATCTCCTCGTCGGTCCCGGGCGCCTGGCCCAAGAATTGGTTGGACGGGAAGTCCAGAATCTCGAACCCCCTGTCCCGGTATTTGTTATAGGCCGCCTGCAGGCCCGTGTACTGGGGCGTAAGGCCGCACCGGGTGGCTGTGTTGACGATCAAAAGCACCTTGCCCTCATATCCAGAAAGCGAAACAACCTTTCCACCGGCGTCTCTGACGCTAAAATCATAGACTGTCATATGCATTCTCCTTCAAATGACCCAAAACTGTTCGGAGGCTTGTCCTATGTCCGCTTCCATCGTGGACCGCAGGATGCCCGGAGCGGTCGGTCGCTTCACGCCTGCAATCATCGGGCAGCGCCGCACTATTTTCCGTCTCAAAGCGCCCATCCGGCCCATTGCACTCAATGCGCCGCTACAACGCTTGCGCATGTATTGTAGACATTTATACGTACCGGCGAATCATCCAACGCAAAAATTAACGGTCCGCCCTCACCAAATAGAAGGCGGACCGATCGTGCGGACAACTTGGATCCCACAGGCTTGTTTCCGAGATGCGCCTCCCATGCCGGTTCAACCCAGGGCGCACCTCATTCTCGCCAAACTGCGCCATCCAGCCGAACCTTAGGTCTTATGAAGCAGTTCGGTTTCTCCGGCGCTTTGAGCCCCGCGCTTTCGGTCGCCAGGGCGATGGTACGTCCGGCAGGTTTGCCAATCGCCCCATTTCCCGCCCAAAGCTGTCCCAAAATTTGGCGCCGCTGCTAAAAATCTGAGAGGTTTTATTGGAGTGCGGACAACATCCGCCAACCCAACCCGCATTGCAGGCTTGAAGCGGGTGAATTGTGGTATACTTAGGCCAGAATCGCCGGGGAGTTGAACGCAGCCATGAAGATACAGAAACGGCAGGACTACGAGTTCGCTGCGATCCGGGGGCAGTACGGAAAACTGAAGGAACTGGCGGCGCACACGAAGGCAAAAAACCTGTGGCAGCTTGAGGCGACGGTGCGGGATAAGCTCAAGGCGCTGAACCGGTTGCGCGCCCACGCCCCGAGGGGTTTTGACGAGGTCAACAAGAACTACATCAAGCTCCTGGAGGAGCTGTCCCGCCGCATCCTGGACGACTACAACCGCCAGCACAACACGCAGTTCCGGTTCGAGGAGGTCGTGCAGGGCAAATTTAAGGCGTACCAGAGCGCCGGGGTGTTGTCGGTCCTGATGACCAGCCACATCCCGCGGCTGCTCGCCGGGGCGTTCAACCGGTGCTTCCCGGCCAATCCGAAGGACGAATATCCCCAGGCCCGGCGCGCGCGCCGTAGGTTCGTTCTGCACCTGGGCGACACCAACACAGGAAAGACCTATCAGGCGATCCAGCGGCTGATGGAAGCCGGGCAGGGCGTATACCTGGCGCCGCTGCGCCTGCTCGCGCTGGAAAACTACGAGTGGATGAACAGCGAAGGCTCGCCCTGCAATCTCCTGACGGGCGAGGAGGAAATTCTGGTTGAAGGGGCGCAGTTGACCAGCTGCACGGTGGAAAAGCTGAACTTGTCCAAGCGCTACCGCGTGGCGGTGGTGGACGAAGCGCAGCTTTTGTCCGATTCCCAGCGGGGCGCGGCGTGGACCCGCGCGATTCTGGGGCTGAACAGCCAGGAGATCCACGTATGCGGCGCGCTGAACGCCCGGGACCAACTGGTGCGCATGATCGAGGACTGCGGCGACGAGCTGGTGCTACACCAGTACGAACGCGCCGTTCCGCTGGAAATCGTACGGGAACCGGTGGAGCTCTCAAATGTCCAGCAGGGCGACGCGCTGGTTGCCTTCTCCAAAAAGCGGGTGGTCGCGCTGGCGGAATACCTGGCTTCGCGCGGCGTAGCCGCCGCGGTGATCTATGGCGACTTACCGCCCGAGGTGCGAAAGCTCCAGTGCGGCGCGTTCAACCGGGGCGAACGGCCGGTATTGGTGTCCACCGACGCCATCGGCATGGGCGTCAACCTGCCCATCCAGCGTATCCTGTTCACCGAACTCAGCAAGTTCGATGGCGAAGAGATCCGCCCGCTGACCTCCCAGGAGGTCAAGCAGATCGCCGGTCGGGCCGGGCGGCTGGGAATCTACGATGTGGGCTATGTCGGCTCGACGGGCGGCGGGCAACTGTTCCTAGAGGCGCAGCTCGAAGCCGGGGACCCGCCGGTGGAGCAGGCGGTCGTCGGCCCCAGCGAGGCGATCCTGTCGATCGGCCTTTTGCCGCTACGGGAAAAGCTGGCGCTATGGTCTACGCGCGAGGAGGCCCTTCCCTATTACCGCAAGATGGACGTGCGGGATCAGCTGCTGGTGCTGGACAGGATCGCGCACTACAGGTTGCCGGAGAAGGTCCAGTGGCAGTTGATCCTGCTGCCCTTCGACGTGCACAGCGAGGCGCGGATGATGCTGTTCTTGGCCTACGTGGAGTCGTGCTTCGTGCAACATGAAAAGGCACTGCCCAAGCCGGTGATGGAATCGCAGGACATCGCCTTCCTGGAGGGGTACTACCAAAGCGTCAACCTGTACTACGGCTTTTCCCGCGCGTTCAACCTGTCCTTCGACGAGGCGTGGGTCTACGAGACCCGAAAACGGGTCAGCGAAAAGATCAACCGGCAACTGAACCGCCGCTGACCACAAGCGCGCGCAGCATATCTTCGAAAATAAGTACACAAAAACGAAGGACCGTCGAAACCTCAGGAGATCGCGAAATGCGCTCCGAGGTTTCACGGCCCTTCGATCCCATCCATAGGCTGTTCACCGCTTGGTGTTCGGCCCCAGCGCCTCCTTTTTTGCGTTGTGGTTCTGGTTGCGGTTGTCGCCCGGAACGGATTCGATCGCATGCTTCAACTCTTCCTGTTTGTTGGCCGTCTTGCCCTTATCGGGCGCTCGTTTTGCCATGCCATCACCTCGAGGTTAGTCTGCCATGGCGCTGGAGAATTATTCCCAAAGGGCGCCGGAAAACCGGCGCCCGGGCGGAATGCTTACATTTCTGAAGAACAACGGGGATGGTCGACGGTTCAGTACTTGCCAAACTCCCCGTCGCTCAGGGCAATCACTGCTTTGCTCGCCGCTCGCGCCGGGCGTTCCTCTTCGCGGCGCGGTTTTTCACTTTTCAGGCTGGCTGGTTCCGCCGCGATCTGCGCGGGCTTTACGGGTGTTTCACCCGAATTCTTCAGCCTGAACTTGCCAACCAGCACGCGCATCATCTCCGCCTGGCCCGAAAGCTCCTTGCTGGCGGCCGCACTCTGCTCCGAGACCGCGGAATTTGCCTGGACGACCTGGGAGACCTGCATGACCGCCTGGTTGATCTGCGTAAGGCCGATCGCCTGCTCGCTGGATGCGGTGTCGATCTGTTTGACCAATGCGGCGGCCTGGGCCACATCTTCAACGATCCGTTCCAGCGCCTTTGCCGTCTGGGTGGCCAGCTTCGTTCCGGCCTCCACCTTCTTGATCGATCCTTCGATCATGTCGGTCGTCTCCCTGGCGGCGTTCGCCGACTTGGCCGCGAGGTTCCTGACTTCCTCCGCCACGACGGCAAAGCCCTTGCCGTGCTGCCCGGCACGGGCCGCCTCTACCGCGGCGTTCAGCGCCAGGATGTTGGTCTGGAAGGCG
>JAEVZE010000393.1 GCA_023392395.1 Bacillota bacterium | reverse complement strand
TGCTGCAGATCGGCGCGCGGTACGAGGGCTACGCGTCGTCCATCGGCCGCCCGGTGTTCTTCGGCGAGCCCGACCCGGTCCTGCTGAACGCGGTCAAAGCCGGATACGAGGCGCAGAGCGCCGTCCTTTTGCAGCTTCACAGCGGGAACAGCGCGCGTAACGTGGCCAAGGCCTACTATGACTGCATGGAGACGAACGGACACCTGGGCTGGCTGCTGTACGGGCCCTGCCACGCGACGGGCCTGATGGAAGGCGAGCCGCCGTGGATTGAGCGCAATTCGGAGTACCTGCTGCGCGAGAATATGACCTACTGCGTCGACATCTTCATGGGCAACAACGCGCTGCGCCGCGGCTTTCGCATCGAAGACAGCGTGCGCGTTGGAAAAACAAAGTGCGACAACATGACGAACTATCCCAGGGAAACCATCAGATTCTAATCGCCGGAGATTATAGCGGGGGTTTCGCGTGAAACCCCGGCTTCAGGGCGTCAAAAAACCCTCGCGGTTTTTTTGACGCGAAAGGAAAGGCTTCGAAAGCCTGAAATTCTCACGAATTTCCGGGCGGCTTCCTGACTTATGGGATTGTTTCTTCCACCAGGTTGCGTACTGATGGAAGAAACCGTTTCCGGCGTACATGCCGCCGGAAACGATTGTGACCTGACGGGGTACTTTTTTGACAGTCTGTAACCGGGGTTTCGCGCGAAACCCCGGCTTATGTTTTTCTATGGCGGGGGAGCCGCGTTTTCTTTAGAAATAAAGGGGCGGGAAGGTGCGTCGGGCCCATCGCACCCGCGCCCGCACACGGAAAATGTTCATAAATCCCATCGGATGATATGTGCGAAAAGAATATAAATCGAATCTATAAATTGTCGTATTCGGATATTGACGCGCAATTTTCGCGCGTGATACAATGATCGCGCATCAATGAAATCGGTTTAATGATTTCATTTTTTCAGGGCCTCAATAAAATCGATTTAATGACCGGGGTGCGTATGAGTACACAGGACAACTGCTCCGGCCTCTGGCGCGGCGCATGGATCGGATTGGACGAAGGGCGCGATTCCTACGACTCCACAATCCCGTATTATTGCGCCGATGATTTTGACAAGGGCGAAAACCATCCCTTCCTCCCGCCGCCCGCCCTGTTGCGGGGCGAATTTACGCTTCCCGATGGGCGGGTGCAATCCGCACGGCTCAAGGTCGCGGCCTACGGCCTTGCGGACGTCTTCCTCAATGGCGCTCGCGCCGTGACTGGGCACATGATCCCCGGCGTCTCCGATTACCGCAAGCGGGTGTATTACCGGGAATACGACGTGGCGGCGCTTCTGCGTCAGGGCGCGAACGCCATCGGCGCGGTGCTCGCGGACGGCTGGTACGCCGGGTACATCGGGCTCAACCCCCGCCAGTGGTGGGGCGCAAAGCCTCGGCTGAGCCTGGAACTCGTCGTGGAGTACGCAGATGGCCGAACCGTTGGCGTTTGCACCGACGATACCTGGAAGGCTGCCTTCGGCCCGTGGCTCTACGCGGACATCCTGCACGGAGCGGGCTACGACGCGCGGCTGGAAAGAGAAGGATGGACGCTCCCCGGCTACGACGATTCTTCCTGGGCAAGGGCCGATACGGGCGCGGAGTACGATCATGCCCCGTCCCCCCATCCCGGCGTTCCGGTGGTCGAGCACGCGCGGCATCCCGTGCAAAATGTGCTGCCGGTGGATGGGGACTCGGTCATTCTGGATTTCGGCGTCTGCTTTTCCGGCGTCGTCAGCCTCACGGTTTCGGGCGCGCCCGGCGCCCGGATCGACATTCTGCACGCCGAGCAGCTGAAGGACGGCCAGCTCTACCTGCGCGGCAACCGTTCGTCCCAGGCGCACGACCTGTACGTGCTGCGCGGCGGCGGAGAGGAACAATTTCAACCCGAATTCATCTACCACGGCTTCCGGTACGCGTTGGTGTCCGGCCTCAAAAACGCCCGGCTGATCCTGGTCGAAGGCGTCGCGATCGGGAGCGACCTTCCCAATCAAACGCTGTTTGAAGCCGAAAACCCCGTCGTCCAAAAGGTCTTTGACGTGGTGGTTAACACCATCCGCTCCAACCTCTTTGAAATGCCCACGGACGTGTGTGCGCGGGACGAACGGCTCGGCTGGGGCGCGGAAGGGCATTTCGCGATGCACACCGCCGTCTACCTGAACGACAACCGCCTGTTCCTTCGGAAGTGGATGCGCGACATTCTGGACAGCCAGTTGGAGGACGGCCGCTTCTGGGCCAACGCCCCGGCGGTCATGATGAAGGACGTGCTGCCGTTCGCGGGCGACATCCAATCGGACATGGGCATCCACACCTCATGGTTGCTGGTGCAGATGTACGGCGATCTGGAAGAAGTCCGGTCCCATTTCCCGGCGCTCGAGCGGTATTTTCAGTACCTTGAGCGAAACAGCGACCGGTTCGTGCGCTTTGCCACCGGGCAGGACTGGCTGGACCTGAATCACAACGGCCGGTCGGATTTTGACCACGGCTACGGCGCTTGCCCTGCTGGGGTGATCGGTACCGCCTACTTCGCGCGCGCGGCATTCCTGATGGCCGACATCGCCCGCGCGCTGGGGGAGGGCGAACGGACTGGTTACTACGAGGCCATGTATGCAAAAATCCGCGCGGCGTTCCGCACGTACTTCATCGGCAGGAACGGGCTCGTCCGGAACGCGACGCAGGGCGGCGCACTGCTCGCGCTGGCGTTTGGTCTTCTGGAAGACGGAGAGATTCCCGCGACGCGGGACTGGCTGATAAGGGACATGGCCGAAAAGGGCGGCATCACCTGGGGCACCGCGTCGACGCCCTTCGCGCTGTACGGATTGTGCGAAGCGGGCCTGCCGGAAGAAGCCGCGCGCTTTCTGACGCGAACGGAATTCCCCAGCATCGGGTACATGATCGAATGCGGCGCGACGTCCGTGTGGGAGCGCTGGGACGGCATCCTGAACGGCGAGTACCACCCGCACCCGATGAACGCGTTCAACCACATCGGCTTTGCGACCGTCGGCGCCTTCGTGGTGTCATCGCTGGTGGGGATCGCGCCGCTTGCGCCAGGGTTTGAAAAGATCCTCCTCCAGCCGGTCGTCAGCCGGGAGATCGGCGGCGTGCGCGCGGTGTACCACAGTGTCCGCGGCCTTATTGAAGTGATGTGGAAAATCGACGGTGACGCGCTGAACTACCGATGCAGCCTGCCCGCGCCCGCGCTACTGCGCCTGCCCGGCTTCGAACGGGAGCTTCCACCCGGAGCACATGAATGGACTGTTGGGTTTCCCCAATACAAATAAGGGAGGATTCCACCATGAAGAAACTGTTGGCCCTGGGACTTGTCGTCATGATGCTTCTCGCCACGACCGTCTGCGCTTTCGCCGAGGAACAGCCCTACATCGGATTCTGCAACATGTTCATGTCAGAGGATTTCTTCATCACGGTTTCCAAGGGGCTGCATGCGGCCGCTGAGAAGAACGGAATCAAGTTGGAAGAGAACTTCGCGCAGCGCGACGCGGTGGTGATGACGCAGGCGATCGAGACCTACGTGACCAAGGGCGTAGATCTGGTCATCGACTTTAACGTGCTGGCCGAGACCGGCTCCTCCATTGCGGCGGAACTCAAGGCCAAGGGCATCCCGATGATCTCCATCGACTGCATCTACCAGGATGCCTACTTCTTCGGCGTCAACAACTACGGCGCGGGCGAGGCGCTGGGCGACGCGGCGGTCATCCAGGCCCAGAAGAAGTTCGGCGATAAGCTGGACTTCATCGTCAACCTCTACGACGCCACCTCCGGCGACGAGATCAAGAAGCGCAACGACGGCGTGGTGGACAAGCTGAAGGTTGTGTATGCCGACGCGGAAGTCGTGTGGCTGGACAGCCAGGCGGACGACGTCAAGACCGCCGCGATGACCCGCGACTGGCTCAACGCCCATCCGGACGCCCACAAGATCGTGTTCGTCGGCCAGAACGACGACCGCGGCTACGCCATCAACACCGTTGTGGAGAACGAAGGCCGCCGCGACGACTCCATCATCGTATCCCACAACGCGGACCCCGGCGCCATCGAGAACCTGAAGAACCACAAGGATGGCTCGACCGCCTGGCTGTGCACCGCGTCCTACAACTCGCACCTCTACGGCGAGCAGGTGATCGACATGGCGATGCGCATCCTGAAGGGTGAGCCGGCCGATCAGATGGAGTACACCAAGGTGACTGTCGTCACCCCGGAGAACCTGGACGAATACCTGGCCTCTTTGCCGGCGTAACGCCTGCCGCTGGCGGCAGGGCGATGAAAAACCACGATGGTTTTTCATCGCTTTGGAAGAAGACTGCGGGAGCCTGAAATCCTGCGGGATTTCCGGGCGGCTCGCTGGCGGAAGGAATTGTTTCCTCAACCAGTGCGCGCACTGATGGAGGAAACACGTTCCCGGCGCGCGGGTCGCCGGGAACGATGGAATGACCGACTAAGGTTTCCTCCACCAGTGTGCGCACTGGTTATGGAAACACGTTCCCGGCGCGCAGGTCGCCGGGAACGATGGAATGACCGAGTAGTTTCCAATGGTTCGGTGCGGGGGAGCGCCGGGAGGCGCTCCCCCGCAAAGGAAGACAAGAACCACGAGGAATCATGAGCGAAATCTCGCGAGCGGGCGGATGGTGATACGATGAGTATTCTGGCCATGAAGGGCATCTACAAGGCGTTTCCGGGCATCGTTGCGGTCGATCATGTGGATCTAACGCTGGAAAAGGGCGAGGTGCTGGCGCTGGTCGGCGAAAACGGCGCGGGCAAGTCGACCCTGATCAAGATCCTGTCCGGCGCGTACCCAAAGGACGGCGGCGTCATCGAGATCGAGGGCAGCGAACGGCCGCCCTACAACACGCGCGAGGCGATCGACCTGGGCATCGGCATCGTCTATCAGGAGCTCAACTACCTGGGCGCGATGTCGATCGCCGAGAATCTGTTCATCGGCCGCGTGCCCACCCGCGGCGCGATGCACTCAGTCGATTACCCCAAGCTCTACCGGGACGCGGAAGCGGTGATGAAGCAGTTCGGGCTGGATCACCGGTCGCCCGAGACGCCGGTGGAGATGCTGTCGGTGGCGGAAAAGCAGCTGGTGGAGATCGCCCGCGCGTTCACGCGGGAGGTCAAGATCCTCGTGCTTGACGAGCCGACCAGCGCGCTCAACGATCAGGAGACCGAGAACCTGTTCCGGCTGATCCGCTCAATGAAGGAGCGGGGCGTTTCGATCATCTACATTTCCCACCGCCTGAACGAGATCTTCGAGATCGCCGACACCGTGCAGGTGATGCGCGACGGCAAGAACGTCGCAAAGGCGCAGGTGAAGGACACATCCACCGACCAGATCGTCTCCTGGATGGTCGGCCGCGAGATCCGCGACATGTACCCGCCCCGCACGGTGCCGATCGGGCGCGAGGTGTTCACGGTGGAGGGGCTTTCCACCGGCTTTTTGAAGGACGTCGCCTTCAATGTGCGGGAGGGCGAGGTCGTGGGCCTGTTTGGGCTGATGGGCGCGGGCCGGGGCGAGATCTGCGAGTGCATCGTGGGCCTAAGGCCCTACCGGGACGCGAGGATGACCGTCGGCGGCAAGGCGTACCGGCCGCATCTGCCCATTGACTCCATCCGAAGCGGCATCGCCTACGTACCCGCCGAAAGAAAGAGCGACGGCGTCAATCTGGTCGCGCCGGTCCGGGACAACATCACCGTCGCCAACCTGAAAAAGGTCGCCCCGCGGGGCATCCTGCGCCTGAAGCGGGAGACGGAGCTGGCGAAGGGGTGGATTGCAAGGCTTGGCGTCAAGACGCCCGGCGTCATGACCGAGATCGACAATCTGTCCGGCGGTAACCAGCAGAAGGTGGTCATCGCCAAGGGCTTGAACACCGAACCCACGTTCATGATCCTAAACGAGCCGACGCGCGGCGTGGACGTGGGCGCCAAGGTGGAAATCTACAACCTGATCAACGACCTGTGCAAAAACCGCAAAGCCGTGCTCATGATCTCCTCGGAGCTGCCGGAAATCATGTCCATGTCGGACCGGATCTATATCGTGCACGAGGGCAGGATCACCGGCCAGCTGGACAAAAGGGACTTTTCGCAGGAAACCCTGCTCAAGTATGCGATCGGAGGCTGATTGAGGACATGGATGCGCAGATCACCAAAACCTTTCCCCGAAAGCTTCAGAAATTGATGAAGAGCGACATTTCGACGATCATCGCGCTGATTGTCCTCTCCATCGTGTTCGGCGTCAGCTCTCCGTACTTCTTTACGATGAGCAACCTCATGAACATCGGCACCTATGCCTCGATCATGGGCACGATGGCGGCGGGCCTCACGGTGGCGATGCTGCTGGGCGGCCTGGATGTGTCGCAGTACGCGCTGTCGGCGTTCTGCGGGATGATCCTGGGCATCTTCTACGAGTGGGGCATGAACCCCTACTTGACGATGGCGCTGGTATTGGCGGTGGGCGTCATCGGCGGCTGCGTCAACGCGTTCATCATCACGAAGATGCGCGTCAACCCCATCATCGCCACGATGGGCACGCAGTTCGTGTTCCGCGGGGGCGCGTACCTTCTGACCGACGGCCGCTACATTCGAATCAATGATCCGGTCTACAACTTCATCGGCAGCGGCAAGCTCGCGGGCGTCCCGTTCTGCCTGATCATCATGGCGGTCATGTACCTGGTCATCTGGTACGTGCTCAAGTACACCACCTACGGACGCTACGTGTTCGCGGTCGGCGGAAATCCGCGCGTCGCGCAGCTCGCCGGCATCAATACCGCCCGCGTGCGCTTCATTTCCCACATCATCGCGGCGGTGACCGCCGCCATCGGCGGCATCATCACCGTCAGCCAGACGGCGGCGGCCATGCCCAAGCACGGCACCGGCAACGACATGGACGGCATCGCCGCGGTCATCCTGGGCGGCATCGCGCTGTCGGGCGGCAAGGGCAAGGTGACGGGCACGCTGTTCGGCATTTTGATCCTGGCGGTGCTCCTCAACGGCATGACGCTTCTGAACGTGCAGGCGTACTGGCAGCAGGTCATCAAGGGCGGCGTTCTGATCTTCGCGGTGTTCGTTGACTCCCTGCGCGGCGGTGGAATGAAGGCATGACGAACGTAAAGCAAGCGCTTCTGGGCATGGCGCGCCAGTGCTGGGAGCAAGGTTTGGCGGCGCAGGCCATGCTGGAGACGGGCGACGAGGAAATGCTGGTTCTGATGGCGCACGATTGTGTCGTGCGCCAGAATCCGGACGGACGGCTCTGCGATGTGGAATCCACCCCCGCGCTGGTGGACCCCGCGGTGTGCGTGGAGCCGGTGCTGGCGGCGGGGCGCATTACGGCAGACCCCAGGTATGAGCGCGCGGCCCGGCGCAATGTCGAATTCCTTCTGAACAAGGCGCCCCGGACGGCGGATGGTGCGCGTTTCCACCTGATCGGCGACAAAGAGGTGTGGGCCGACAGCCTGGGCATGGGACCACATGTGTTGATGCTGTCGGGGTACATAGATGAAGGGCTACAGTTCTACCGCGCGGTCAAGAGACGGCTGCATGATCCCGCGACTGGCCTTTTCCGCCACAAGTGGGACGAGGCCGCCGGGGAATTTTCCCGCGCGGCATTCTGGGGCGTGGGCAACGGCTGGGCGCTGGTCGGGCTGATGCGCGCGGCCGGGGTCTTGAAGGAAACAAAAGGCGAACCTCTGGAATTCGTCGTCCGGGAGTTTTGCGCGCTTGCGGATTCCATGATCCGCGTTCAGCGCGCGGACGGCCTGTTCCACGACGAACTGGACGACCCCGACTCGTTTCCAGAGACCGAGTGCGCGGAAATGTTTGCATATTCGTTATACAATATGGTATCATGGGGGTTGATTTCCAAAGGTTACCTGAAACATGCCGATGTTGCCAGGAGCGCGGTCAAAGGCCTGGTGGACGAGCGGGGTTACGTGCGGGGCTGCGCCGGATCGCCGTGGTTTGTAAAGCCCGGCACATCCGCGGAAACCCAGGCGCACTTTTTGATGATGGAACGGGCAGCCGAACGAAGTTTAGACGGGTGAGGGAGCATGACCAAGAAACCGGACGGCGCCGGCCCGGTACGGCACAGCACGATCTACGATGTTGCCAAGGAGGCCAATGTCTCCCCGGCGACGGTTTCGCATGTGCTCAACGGCACCGCGCCGATCTCCATTCCGACGCAGAAGCGCGTGTTCAAGGCGATCCGGGAGCTGGATTACCGCCCCAACGCCAACGCCAGGTCCCTGCGCGCCGCCAAATCCCAGATCCTGGGCGTCGTCGTGCAGGATATTTCCAGCGAATACTACGCGCAGTGCACCGCCGGCATCCTGCAGCGCGCGCAGCAGGAGGACTTCGTCGTCCTGACGAGCGACATCCACTTCCGAACGGACATCCTGCACAAGAGCGTGAAAGCGCTGGTGGACCGCCGGGTGGACGGGCTTGTGTTTGTGGGCGGCGCGGGCGATGAGGACAGCATTCAAATGGCGGCCTCGGCGGGCGTGCCGATCGTCATCGGCGATAGGTACCTCGAAGGGTACCCCTGCGTGGAGTTCAACAATTTTGAAACCATGCACGGCCTGACGCACGCGCTGTACAGGGCGGGCTATCGGCGCTTTGCCTACATGGGCGAGTCGCTCGACCGGCAGCAGAACCTGGAACGAAGGTATGGCGGCGTCATTCAGGCGCTGGACGAAACCGGCGTACCGGAAGCGGACCGCCTCATCATCCTGAATTCTCAAATTTACCCGACAAAGATGAAGTCCGCCTATCAGATCTTTCAGACGATCATCCGGGAGACGCCCAGGGAACGCCTGCCCGAGATTGTGATCACCTCCAACGACATGATCGCCCAGGGCGTCATCAGCGTGGCGCTCCGAAATGGCCTGCGCGTCCCGGAGGACATCGCGGTATTCGGCTTTGACAACATCTCCATCTCCATCTACTGCACGCCTTCGATTTCCACCGTCGTGCAGGATCCGTTCCTGCTGGGCACGACGCTGTTTGACATGCTGAAGGAGCGTATCCGTTGCGGCGAGCACAAGAACATCGTGCTGCCCCAGCAGATCGCCGTCCGCAGCTCCGCGCCGGTGGCGGAGAAATTCCTCGTCCAGCAGGGCCTCAGCATCCATCAGGACTGATTTGCCGGGGATCTGGAACCCGCCGCGTTCGAGTTTGACGCAAGAACAATGAAAAGCAAAACCCTTGAAGATGCCGGAATCCGGCAGATTCAGGGGTTTTAGGTTGTCTGGCCCGAATGCCGAAATCACCACGCCGCAAATCACAGCGCATTGTAAAATAGTCATGAAACATGCCGATATATTCACTAGAGGCAATCCACACAAGCGGCGTCATGGGCGGACATTGAGCGATATGTCCATCACATCATTTGGAACAGAGAGGTCGTCATGGGCAAGAAGATCCCCAAGGCCGTGCATCACGGCGGCAGGAAAAATCCTCAGTCAATGGCGACGTCCAAAGAGAATGCGCCGCTTTTGCGAAATACTGTCCCAATGGTGAAAAATCCCATCAGGCTGACCATATCGATTTTGGTATCCAACCGGGTGGACACGGTGCGCAAATGCTTGGACTCCATCAAGCCATTGCTCGACGCATTGCCAAGCGAGCTGATTGTGGTCGATACCGTCGGCCCTGAGCGCTCCGATGGATCGCTGGCTGTGGCCCGGGAGTATACGGACAGGGTCGTTCATTTTGACTGGTGCGATGATTTTTCCGCCGCCCGGAACGCGGGGCTGAAGCTGGCGAAGGGCGAATGGTTTTTGTATCTGGATGACGACGAATGGTTTGACGATGTCTCCGCCCTCATCGATTTCCTCAAGACGGATGATTGCCGGTACAATGTCTGCCTGTACAGGGTGCGGAATTACATGGATCGCGGCGGGCAGCAGTACACGGACGGATATGCCGAACGGCTGGTCCGAAGGAGCGAGGGGCTCCATTTCAAAGACAGGATTCATGAGTACCTGGTCGGCGCGACGCCGCCAATAAAAACCCTGGACGCGTTTGTGCATCATTATGGATACGTATATGACAGCCGGGAAGAGTTTGAGAACCACTACCTTCGGAACAGTGGGTCTCTTGAAAAGATGCTTTCGGAACGACCCGGCGATTTGCGCGCCGTCATGCATCTGGTACAGGAATATATCGGCTACCGTGAATTCTCCAAAGCGGAGGATCTGTGCCGGGCGGCCCTTGAGGGTAATGTTTTTCCAGACGTCAGCAATTACTGTTCGGTGCTTTCCTGCTTTTACATCCATGTGCTGATTTCTAAGAAAAAATGGAAAGAGGTTCTAAACCAATCCGAACGCCTGCTTCAGCGGCCCGACATTTCCGAATTGGCGAAATCAAACATCTGCTTTCAACGCAGCGGATGCGCCTATGCGATCTTTGACGCCGAACAACTGCTTTCCAACGTGGACGAATATTTCCGGTGGCTGGACATTCTGGACGGCAATCCAGACAAGCTGGCCGCCCAGCAGATGCTTTCGCTGGGCGCATGCGAATTGGAGTCCAGCCGCGCTTCCGTCATGGAATCAGGATTGAAATTGGCTGCCGATGTGGGGGACGAAGCGCACAGTTGGGCCTACATCCGGCGGATTGCAGGCAATCCGGGCGAGGGCCATTTGATTCTTGAGAAATGCATGCCGCGCATGGTCCGGTTGTCGGCGGACAAGGACTCGTTCGAAACGCTGCATGCCCTGATTGAGCCGCACCTTGAAAAAAGCAGCAGCCTTTCGTGCTTCCTGTCCTCCGTCCAGTCCTATCTGGAGCCGGTCAAAGGATTTGAAAACCAGGTTCGGCTTGTCGATTTTCTCGCTGGCCTGTCCCTGGAGAAGCCCTACATCGTCCTTTTGAAAATGCGCGCGGCCGAAAAAGCGCGGGATTCAAAGCGGCTGGCCGAACTTTTCGACCATTATTTCGACCTGGAAGGCATCGGTTTTGCGCGGGAAATCCTCCAGATCGCTTACCGAAATGGTTTGGATCTCACCAAATACGCGGGAAAAATCCAGATCGACCAATGGGACAGCGACATGCGCCTGCTTGCCAGTTCCTGCTCCATGGATCAGGCGCGCAGCGTTCTTCAATACCTAAGAGGCTTTTTTTCGGAGGATTCTCCCGAAGTTCTGTCGCTTGAAACCGCGCTTGAATTGAAAGCGCTCAAGGAGGACAGGGCGCAAGACAGCGCAAAGCGAGAGGAAGCCCTCCACCGGTACATCGAGCGCCTGTACGCGTACAACCTCGCGCTGAACAATCCCGAAAACTTTGCCGAGGGAAGAATTCATTGTCTGGGAACCGGCGCTCAAGCGGCGTATTATCTGAAGCAATCCCTCGAATGCGGCAGTATGGGCGATCTTGAAGCGCAGGTTCGAATGCTGAGAAAGGCGCTTGATCTCAAGCGCGATCTGGTGGGCTTTGTCGAAATGATGATGGAAAATCTGGAAAAACAGATCGAGCAGAAAAAAACAGCGCCGAAGGCTCAGGCAAACGCGGAATTTCTGGCACTGGCCGCGCGGCTGAAGGGCGTCGTGGCGGAGTTCATTGAGAAAGGCGATTTTGAAAACGCGAGGAATGTGCTCGATCAGTTGAACCAGATCCTGCCCGGCGACCCCGGCATACTGGAGATGTACAGGCGGCTGAACCAATCACCCGCATCGTGATAAGCTTGAGAAGGCAACAAGGTTGCGGGTATTCGAGATTATAACGGCGTGTTGAGGTTACGAGGGGAGATACGGCGAATGTCCAGACCGTTCATCAGCTTTTTGATGATTGCCTATAACACAGAACGGTATATTGAACAAGCGGTCCGCAGCGTTCTGAATCAAACGGAAAGAAACATCAATCTATTTGTGCGCAACAACGGTTCCACCGATCGGACGGGAACAATTCTTCAGGAGCTCGCCCAAAAGGATTCCAGACTGCACGTTGTGGAAAATACAAAAAACTGGCATGACGATTCGGGCGACTACTTTATCAAGGATGGCGTCGTCTCTATTTGGCCCATTCCCGAAGGGGAGCTGCTCGGAGAATACGTCAGCATCGTGGATTCGGACGACTGGCTGGACCCTGCCTTTGCCGAAAAAATGTACCGCTCAGCCGCCCGGAACCGGCCGGATATCGTGGCCTGCGGCGCGAACTACATTTGTGAGGAGAAAATCACCGGAACCCGCCTGCCCCCGGAGATCGTCTCCCGAAATCTGCGCAATGACTGCCGCCTGGTCGAAAAGCACTTCCCGGCATTGTACAACACATTCCGGGCATGGTGGGGAAAGCTTTTTCAAGCGGATTTTTTCCTGAAGCATTATGATTTCGCGTGGCGCAGCATCAACGCGCATTTGTTCATGGACACGGCTGTGATGCTGCGGTACATGCGCCAATGCAGGGGACTTTCTAATGTAGGCGAGGCGCTGTACCAGGTCAGGCTGCATGCCGCTTCCAGTTACGCTTCCACCAGAGAACCCAGCCACGGGCGGATGCTGGAAGCGGAGTGCCTGTGGGAAGAAGGCAGGGAAACGCTTGCGGCGTTTCATGCGATGAACCAGGAGAACAGCAATTTCCTTTGCGTTCTGAACTGGGCCTATATTAAAGAATACCTCCCCGGGTTCCGTACGTCAGGGAATGTCCCTTTCCATAAGCAATTGGGATGGCTGGCCTCGACCTTCAACAGTTCCATATTGCCGCACTATATGCGCGGCATGGAAAAAGAGATTTTGGAAACCGCCATGGAGTATACGCAGATGATCTGCGAACGGGAACCCCGCAATTGCGCATTGCATGCGTCGTACTTGGTGCGCCTGCACTACTTTCTGATACTCTACAGCCAAAATCCGGGCAATCAGATCCTGCCCGCCCTGCTCGTCGGCTGTCTTTCGGATCCCGTGAATGGCAATCACCTGGGCCTTTCCATGCTGTCCGCGCTGAAAACGCAAACCAAAGGCTTCCAGGCGATATCGGTCAATATTCGGTATTATACGGTCGCCAAGTCCTC
>JAEVZE010000470.1 GCA_023392395.1 Bacillota bacterium | reverse complement strand
GTCGCCCGCTCCTTCTGCGCCGCGTGGGAGGGCTTATCCTCGCCGGCTACCGTGGCCAGGAATGCCGCATCGATGTCGCCGCGGTCAATCTCCTCGGAACCACGCTGTGCCGCGCGGATGGCGGCCTCGTTGAGCAGCGCTTCCAACGACGCGCCGCTGAAGTAGACCGTTTGCGCCGCGAGGATATCCAGGTCAATCCCCTCCGCCATCGGCTTTCCGCGGCTGTGCAGCTTCAGGATGTCCAGCCGCTCGTTCAGCCCCGGCAGCCCCACTTCGATCTTGCGGTCAAAGCGGCCGGGCCGGAGCAGCGCCGGATCCAGCGTATCCAGCCGGTTGGTCGCCGCCAGTACGATGACGCCGTCGTTCTTTTTAAATCCACTCATCTCGCTCAAAAGCGCGTTCAGCGTCTGCTCGCGCTCCTCGGAGGCGTTATCGTCCCGTTTTTTGCCCATCGCGTCGATTTCGTCGATGAAAATCACGCATTTACCGGCCTTCTTGGCTTTCTGAAACAGCTCTCGAACGCGGCTTGCGCCGACGCCCACGTACATCTGCACGAAGTCCGATCCGGACAGCGCGAAGAACGGAACGCCCGCTTCGCCCGCCAGCGCCTGTGCCAGAAGGGTCTTGCCGGTGCCCGGAGGCCCGTAAAGCAGCACGCCGCGGGGCATGCGCGCGCCCATCTTTCCATATTTCCCCGGATTTTTCAGGTAATCGACTAACATCGACAGGCTCCGCAGCGCTTCCTCATTGGCCGCGACGTCCTGAAACGTCGTCTTGCAGGTTTCATACACGGGCTTGCTTCCATTGAATTTGCGCCCGGTGCGACGGATCGGTTCCCGCTGCTTGAGTCTCAGTCCAAACACAACCGCAAGGACGATCGCAAGCAGGATAATATAACCGACTTCAGTCTGTTGCACTCTGTTCAACCTCCTTGCGTTGATATGTTTCATTATACAGGTGATGACAAACATAGTCCACCGACATGTTATGGGAATCAAGAAAGCGCCTGCGGGCATACTAAACGCGATATGATGCGAGACATGACAATAAAAAAGAAGATTCTCCTCATTCTAGGCGCTTTGACGGCGGCTGCGATCATCGTGCTGCTTTTTCTGCTGGATGTGGGCCATTGGACGCCGCTGGACATGGATAAGCTGCGCTCGTTCAGCCAGAGCACCCGAATTCTGGACGGCAAGGATCAGGAGGCCGCGGTCGTATCCGGTTCCGGCAAGCGTACGGTGATCGCGCTGAGTGAGATACCGACCAAAGTACAGAATGCATTCCTGGCGGCGGAAGACGCAAGGTTTTATAAACACCCCGGCGTGGATTTGGTCCGAATCGGCGGCGCGCTGCTCAGAAACGTAAAGGCGGGAGACTACGCCCAGGGCGCCAGCACGATCACTCAGCAGTTGATCAAATTGACCCATCTGACCAGTGAAAAGACCATTTCTAGGAAACTTCAGGAGGCTTTTCTGGCGCTTCAACTGGAGCGGCTCGCCACGAAGCAGGAAATCTTGGAGATGTACCTTAACGCGGTGTACTTCGGAAAGGGCGCTTACGGCATCGAGGCGGCGTCCGAGACGTATTTTGGCATTCACGCCTCCAAGCTGACGCTGGGACAGGGCGCACTGCTGGCCGGGATTTTGAAAGCTCCATCAGTATACGCACCCCACCTGCATATGGACAATTCTTTGAAGCGGCGAAAGCTGGTGCTGGACTCCATGGTGGAAAACGGCTTCATCACCCGTGAGGAGGCCGACCAGGCGAACGCCGAAAAAGTGGTGCTGGTGAATTCCGAAGACACTTCAAAGTACGCCTGGTATGTCGATCAGACCATCGCGGAGGCCTGCCAGGCGCTGGGCGTTGATTCAGAGACGCTGTTATCCGGCGGGTACACGATCTATACGGCGCTGGATCAGGACATGCAGGCAAACGCGCAGGCGCTGTACCAGGACGCATCCCGGTTCCCCTCGGATGCGCCGGACGGAGAAAAGGCGCAGTCGGCGCTGATCGCGCTGGACCCGAAGAGCGGCGAAGTGCTCTCGCTCATCGGCGGGCGGAGTTATGACGTGCAGCGCGGCCTCGACCGGGCCACCGAAATCAAGCGGCAGCCGGGCTCCACGTTCAAGCCGGTCTCGGTTTATGCCGCAGCCATCGACCGCTACGGCATGCTGCCCTCCACGCTGGTGGACGACACGCAGCGCGCCTTCGGCAACTACGCGCCCCGAAACTCCGGCGGACACTACTACGGCGTGGTCACGTTGCGGGATGCGCTCTCCAAGTCGCTCAACGTGGCTTCGGTGGATCTACTGTCCCGGACCGATGTGGAATCCGCGCGGTTTTACGCGGAAAAGGCAGGCATCACGCTGAGCGACCAGGATCAAAATTTGTCCCTGGCGCTGGGCTCCCTGACTGACGGCGTTTCGCCGATGGCGTTGTGCGGAGCCTACGCGCCGCTCGCCAACGGCGGGTACGGCGTCACGCCGCACCTGATCCGAAAAATCGTGAACGCGGAAGGGCAGGAAGTCTATCAAGCCAGCGGCGCAAAACAGCAGGTGATGAAGGCGGAAAGCGCCTTCATGATCACCGATATGCTGAAAACCGCCGCCAGAACCGGTAGCGCCAAGGCGCTGGCCGCTGTGAATTTTCCTGTGGCTGGTAAGACCGGCACCGTGGGCTTTGGAGATTCCGGCAACCGCGACGCCTGGACCGTGGCCTACACCCGCAAAGTGTGTGTGGCGGTGTGGATGGGGTTTGACAATCCCGACGATACACACAAGCTGTCCGACGCCGAGAGCGGCAGCAACAAGCCCGCAAAGTTGGCGACGGAATTTTTGCGCATGAACAGTTCAAAGGCAAACGGCGGCGATTTTACGATGCCCGCCACGCTGGGCCGCGCACTGATCGACCGGCAAGGCCTTATCGCGCTAGGACACCCGGTACTGCCCAGCCTGTACACACCCAAGTCCTTCACCGCAGACGAAGTCTTCCCCATTTCTCAAATTCCGACCGAAGTCTCTTCAGTTTGGAGAAAACCGACCTCGGTATACAATCTCCTGATCAGTCTGGATGCCTCCATGCATCCGAAGCTGTCCTTTACCGCGGTCCAAGCGGACGCGCTGTACCGGATCTACCGCGTGCAGAACGGCCAGGAGACGGTGGTCGCGGAGCTAACCGGACAGCCGGGTGATTCCTTGGAGTATGTGGATCCCGTGGAAGGCGGCGGCTTGCAATACTATGTGCGCCCGATCAACAACACGCTGTTCCGGGAAGGCGTTCTGCTGGAAGGGGATTCCTCCCAGCTGGTGTCGGTGGCCCAGACGAATCCGCTGTTCGATTGGCTGAGCCGCCCAGCGCCGACACCCACTCCGATGCCGGTCCGTGAGCAGCCCGCTCTGTTCCAATAGATGACTTGAAACAAAAATGCGCCCCGCATTCAAGCGGGACGCGCCTCGTACATCAT
>JAEVZE010000358.1 GCA_023392395.1 Bacillota bacterium | reverse complement strand
CCGTCGTGTCGCCTTCCGCTCAACGTAGCGCTGCTACGCCTCGCTCCGGCTCCTAGCCCTGCATCGAAAATCCCTCGCTCCTTTGGACAAATTAATGTTTTACAATAGTATAATCCCCTCAATACCCCATGACACTCGGGCATGCCATGCCGGACTCAGTCCGGCATGGCGTGCCCGAACGCAAAAGAAGGAGACGTTATGGCAAGCGTGATGTATCAAAAGGAGCTTCCCGTCTACCGCACGGTGGACGTGCTGGTGATGGGCGCGGGTTCGGCTGGCATCTGCGCGGCGGTCGCCGCGGCGCGCGGCGGCGCGAAGACGCTGGTCATCGAACAAAACGGATGCGTGGGCGGCGCGGCCACCGTGGGCCTCGTCGGCCCGTTCATGACCTCGTTTGACGCGAAGAACGAGAAAATGGTCATCCGGGGCATGTTCAAGGAGGTTGTGGACCGCATGGTCGCGCTGGGCGGCGCGATCGACCCCAAGGACATCCCCGGCGGGGACCCCAAATCCGGCTTTTACAAGATCGGGCATGACCACGTGGGCCCCTTTGACCACGAGTGCTTCAAGCAGGTCGCGACCTCCATGATCCTGGAATCGGGCGCAGAGCTTCTGCTGCATACACAGTTTGTTGATGTATTGAAGGAGAATGGCGGCATCGCGGGCGTCGTCATCGCCAACAAGAGCGGCATGTCGGCCGTGCGCGCCAAGCTCGTCATCGACGCGACCGGCGATGCGGACGTGGCCGTGCGCGCGGGCGTAAAATATGAACTGGGCAACGTGAAGGACGGCAACATTCAGCCCGCGTCGCTCTTTTTCCGCCTGTACAACGTGGACACCGAGCGCATGAAGGCGCACATCAAGGAGCATGAACAGGAGATCCGCCCGTTCTACGGCCCCTACAGCTGGCTGATCCGGGACATGCAAAAGGAGTGGGGCGATGTGCCTCGCGCCGAAGTCTGCCTGTTCGAGGGCGTGGTTCCGGGCGAATTCCGCCTGAACGTGACCCGAATCCTGGACATCGACGGCACCAACGCCGAGGATTTGACCCGGGCGGAGATCGAGGGCCTGCGGCAGGCGCACAAGGTGTTTGACTTTCTCAAAAAGTACGCGGTTGGCTTTGAAAACGCGCGCTTCATGGGCACCGCAGGGGCGATCGGCATTCGCGAGACGCGCCATATCGACGGCGTGAAGCGGCTGACGGCGGAGGATGTATCTGCCTGCCGCGTGCCGGAGGATTCCATCGCGGTGATGGCGACCTGCATGGACACCCACAACAAGTCCGACCCCGGCGGAACGTTCTATCCGCTGACCAACGGTCCGTATTTCGGCGTTCCCTACGGTTGCCTGGTGCCCGTGGGCGTAAACAACCTGCTGATAGCGGGCCGGTCGATTTCCGCTGACTCGGTGGCCGCGTCGGCGACCCGCATGATCCCCTGCTGCATGGTGTTCGGCCAGGCGGCTGGCGCGGCCGCGGCCATCGCGGTGCACGACGGCGTAGCGCCTGGAGATGTTTCCTTAGAGAAACTGTTGGCGGTTCTCAGGGATCAGGGCGCGTACCTGGGCGAGTGAGGAGAATGCATGGAAACATACGGCTATCAGAAGCAAGTGCCGGTGACCGGCCGGTATGATGTGCTGGTGGCGGGTGGCGGCCCGTCCGGCGTGTGTGCGGCGGTCGCGGCGGCCCGGGAAGGCGCGAAGGTGGCCTTGATCGAGCGCTACGGGATCCTGGGCGGCATGCTGACAAGCGGCCATGTCGGCCCGATCCTGGGCAGCGTATCCAGGGGCACCATGCGGGACGAGCTGATGAGCCTTCTGGGCGTACCCGGCAACGATATGATCGGCGAAGTGGGCGTCGCCCACGACCCGGAGCGGGCCAAGCGCGTACTGGCCGAATTTGTGGACCACAAGAACATCGACGTATACCTGCAGACGAAGGTTGTCGACGCGATGCTGGAGGGGGACGCCCTCCGGGGCCTGATCCTCTCCGGCAAGGAGGGTCTGTTCGCGCTCTCTGGCAAAGTGACCGTGGACGCCACCGGCGACGGCGACGTGGCGTACCTCTCCGGCGCGCCCATTGAAAAGGGCCGGGAGGAGGACGGGCTGATGCAGCCGGTGACGCTGGAGTTCACCATTGACGGCGTGGACGAATCCCGCGGGATCGTGTGCATCGGCGATGTGGACGACGTGCAACTGAACGGCGAAAGGTTCCTGGACTACTGCAAGCGCTGCGGCGACGAAGGAATTTTACCCCAAAACATTGTGGCGGTTCGGCTGCACCGCACGGCAACGGCGGGCGAGCGGCGCGTCAACACCACGCAGGTCAACGGCGTGGACGCGACCGTGGTTTCCGAGTTGTTTCCCGCGGAGCTCACGCTTCGGCGGCAGATGGACCTGTTGGTGGACTTCTTCCGCGAACACCTGCCGGGGTACGAGCATTGCCGGGCGATTTCCAGCGCCACCACACTGGGCGTGCGCGAGACGCGGCGCGTGCTCGGCGAATACGTGATCACCGCGGAGGAACTGGCGGAGGGCGCCCGTTTCCCCGACGCGGTGGTGCACAAGGTGGAATTCATCGTCGACATCCACAACCCCGCCGGCGCGGGGCAGGCGGAATCCCATATCCAATACGTCAAGCCTTACGATCTGCCGTACCGCTGCTTCGTGCCGCGCAAGGTGGAGAATTTGCTGGTGGCGGGCCGCGCGATCTCCGGCACGCACCGCGCGCATGCCTCCTACCGCGTGATGTCCATCTGCATGGCGATGGGCCAGGCCGTGGGCGTCGCGGCGGCGCTCTGCGCGCAGACGGACGCGACACCGCGGATGCTGGACGCAAGGATGGTACAGAGCGTGCTCACGAGGCGGTCGGTCGATCTGTTCAGTTTGTGATCTGCGCAATGCGCATTCCCACCTGAAAAGCCAACATCAAATACCAAACCCCGGCACCTTTTCGTGCCGGGGTTTGATACGATCGTGCCATGATGACGAAGCGGTCTTCAAATTACTTGACGCCCTTGTAGGCAAATGCGGCGATGATCTTTTGGCTCGCGAACAGGAAGATGACGAGAACCGGCAGAACCAGGATGGTGTTGGAAGCCATGATGTTGTTCCAAAGAAGTCCCTGCTCGGCATCTTTAAGCCTTTCCACCGCCAGCGTGAGCGGGCGAACGGAGTCGTTCATCGTCATGACCAGCGGCCAGAAGTATGAGTTCCAGTGCGTGATGAAGGAAAAC
>JAEVZE010000339.1 GCA_023392395.1 Bacillota bacterium | reverse complement strand
CCCGGCTCGCGCCAAGATACATCGCGTTGATTGTTCCCGACTGAATGACGAGGCTGCCGTTAACGCACTTGATTTGCGAAACGCTTAGATTGCCATCGCCGCTGATCGTCACACCGGACGCGTTCATGTCTCCGTCGATGTCGTTTTCGCCGCTCAGCGTCAGTGCGATAGATTCGCCATCGGCGGTGATCGCATCGCCGTGATAGCCGTTCAGCGCGATGGTTTTGCTCGCGGGTGTCCACGTCCATCCGTCGCCGTTCAGGCTCCCGCCCAACTCGGAAGGGCCGTATGCGCTCCCGCCAATGGACAGTTCAAACACGGTGTTTTCCTGCCCCATGACAACGCCGTTCTGAATAACCACATGGTTATAAGCGCCCGCGTATCGCTTCCCGTTGATGACGGTCTTATAGGCCCGTAAGGCCTGTGTGCCTCCGTACAGATCCAGCGTGGCGGTTTTGTCGATCTCGATCACGCCGTACTCTTCCTGTGCGGATATTGCCACATGGCGCGCTTGGGCATTCACTCTTGCGCCGTCGCCGATTTTTATCAGACCATTGAAGTTCAAGGCGTCTCCGCGGCAGTTCAAAATGTCAAGCGTACAATTTCGGATGCTCGCGGTGGAATTGGCGTCGCCCCAGAGGCCGATATTGTCAATATTCTGGATGACTACCGCGCCGCCCGCCGCGTTGAATCCGCCAAATATGCCATACTTGCAGTTTTTGATGGTAACGCTGCCAGAAGTGACGTTCATGGAGTCGCTGCCATATTCGAAGCCTTCGATACGGACGGTCCCGCCGTTCACTTTTACATCGCCATGGAAGCCATAACCCTCCTTGCTTTCGCCCTCCACCTCGATTGTTCCGCCGTTGATCACAATGTTATCGCCTTCGGATTCTATTGCCCGCTTCTTCCCTTTTGCTTTGACCGTCACGGATTCGAATGTGAGGTTTTTTCTGGCGCTGATGGCATAGCTCACCGCGCTGCTCACCGTCAGCGCTCCCGAACCGTCAATCGTAAGATCGTAGCCCGAGGAGATCGCGCCTCGTTCGGAGGAGTTGACGATGTTGACCGTACCTTCCGCCAGGTGAATCTTCATACTATCACTGCCGTAGATCGAACCGCCGTCATAGCCGCTCAGCGTCAACACGCATTCTTCGGCTTTCCACGACCAGTGCTGCTCCGCGTTGTCGATGTCTTGGTTCGCGGAGTATAGTATGCCTCCGATGTAGAGGCTGGACATGCCCGCCTTTGCGACGAGATCCTTCGAAGCGCACGTTACGGTCAGCTGCACGTTGACCCGAACGCCGTCCTCAAACAGGAAAGCTAGCGTATGGTCCCCCGCGCCCAGCGCGGAAAGCGCCTCCGCGCTGATCGAGACCACGCCGTTTTCATATGCGCTCTCAAGACCCTCGACCTCGACAAACGGGGCGTCCGAAGGCGTAATGGCAAATTCAAGCGCGGCCGTTTCTGGGCTTAATTCAAACGAAGCCTCGGCCGGCGACACCGAATAAGTCGCCGGTTCCGGCGTTTCAACAGGCGCTGGGGTCGGTGTCTCCATCGGTGTTTCGATCGGTTCCCCGGTCGGCACAAGGGTTGGTTCCTCCGTCGGCGCATCCGTGGGTGTCGGCGCCGGTACTTCAGTCGGCGCATCCGTGGGCGCCGGTGCCGGTACTTCAGTCGGCGTCTCCCCAGGCGTCTCGGTCGCCTCTTCCGCTGGCGCTTTGGTTGGCGCTTGAGTCGGTCCTTGGGTCGGCGCTTCGGAAGGCGTCTGCGTCGGTTCCTCCGCCGCCGTTTCTGCCATCGCCAGTTGCGGCCAAGCCAGAATCGAATGTTCCATGGGCAGCGTCGTGAAGATCAGGGTGAAGGAGAGCGACAGTGCAAACGCGCGCATCATCTTTTTCATCTTGAAAGCCTTTCTTGTGTTATGGGCCATGCGATGATGGAAAGAGATCGGTTAAGCCATCCGTTGGGATTCTCAATATCATGAATGTGGCTCATGCTGTGCGATTTATTATACCAGATTCATAAAGCATATGCATAGATTGAGTAAAAAAACAGTATATCAAAGTTACGCTGAACCTTGGCCGGTCAGCCCTCCGTCGCGTCATGAAGGGTGACGGCTTTGTGTTCCCATGCACGCGCCCCTTCAAGCGAAAAGCGCAACTTACGGCCAGGAAACGCAGCTTACCTGCAGAAAGATTGATCAGGGCCGATCGATGTACTATGCTGCTTCCGACACCAAATGAAAGGGAGTATCCTTTATGCTGGGAATGGTGACCCTGCTGATCATGCTCGGCGCCCAAACCTCTCTCCTTGTTTGCCGGATTGTGAAAAAAGACCGCCTGACCCGTTTGACGCACATCGCCCACATCGCAGTATTTTCCGTGTTCTCGCTCCTGTTGGTCGCGGGTGTGTACTGGTGGGGCTTCCGCTGGGCCGGAGTATTTCTGTTGCTCGCGGCGTGGGCTGTGCTGGGCGCGGCATATTTTCTAAGGCCCAAGCGACAGGAGAAGGCGTACCGCCCGGCGCATGCCGTGCGCGCTTTTGTGGGCGGGTCAGTGCTGCTCGTTCTGGTTAGCCTCCCAGGCGTGGTGTTTCCGCAATTCGTGCCAGTCACCCCGACTGGATCCTTCGCGGTGAAATCAACCGTGTACACGTATGTGGACAGCTCGCGCATCAATCCTTTCGCAGGTTCGAATGAGAACAGGAGGGTGACGGTTCAGTTCTGGTATCCGGACGTGCCGGACGGCACGGAAACCTTTCCTCTGGTCGTATTCTCTCCCGGCGCGTTCGGCTACCGAGACACCAATCATTCCACTTTTCTGGACCTCGCCAGCAATGGCTACGTGGTGTGCGGCATCGACCACCCGTATCACGCCCTCGTCTCGCGGCACGCGAACGGCAGCGTGACGCCGGTGGACATGAATTACCTGAACGACGCCTTCAAAGTGACAAACGACGAATACGACGCGCGGAAAACCTATGACATTACCCACGAATGGCTTACGCTGCGCACGGACGACATGAACTTTGTGCTGAATGAAATCCTCCAGAGCGCGAAAGCAGAGAACCCCGAGAAGGTGTATTCGTTGATCGACCCTGGGGAGATCGGGCTGTTCGGCCACTCGCTTGGGGGCGCGACAGCCGCCGCGGTTGGGCGGGCGCGGGGCGACGTGGATGCGGTGATGGTGCTCGACGGCACCATGTTCGGCGAAGAGGCCGGGTTTGAAAACGGCCGCGCGTTCCTCGACCGGACGCCCTATCCGGTACCGCTTCTGAACCTGTACAGCGAAAGTCATTATGCGGACGCGCTCTCTTCTGGAACCGATTACGGCAACCTTTCCGCGGCCGCGTCAGCTCCGGAAGCCTGGAACGTGGTCATCCGGGGCGCGGGGCACCTGAACTTTACGGATCTCCCCCTCTTTTCGCCGCTGCTGGCGCGGATGCTGGGAACCGGTCCGGTCGACAGCCGCACCTGCATTGAAACCATGAACCGGATTGCGCTGGATTACTTCAATTACGAACTCAAGCATTCCGAAGCGCTGAACATGCGGGCGGAATATTAAGCGGGGACAGGCCGCAAAGCGCCCGCACGGAGGGGAAACCTTGAACCCACGCCCGGAACGCGCTATAATGACGCGGTGGGCTGGCAAAAGCATCGCCCATAAATGCCCGGCATCGCCAGTTGCTGCCGGGCTGAGGAGGGCGTGCGTTGAGGGTTTCCGTGAACCTGATCGGCAGGGAGAAGGATGAGCACGCGATCATTCAGTGCTATGAAGTCAATGACGATGTTCGCGGTATCGTCCGGTTCATAAAGCTGACTGGCGCGACGATGCCGGGCTATGTGGACGATAGAATCCACCAGATTCCGCTGCAGGATGTGTTCTTCGTCGAGTCGGTGGACGACAGGGTGTTCGCATACACAGGAAAACAGGTGTACGAGCTCAAATGCAAATTGTACGAGTTTGCGGAGCAGTATGAGGAAAAGAAGTTCTTTCGCTGCTCCAAGTCCTTCGTGATCAACCTCATGAAGGTCGATAACGTACGGCCGATTTTGAACGGGCGGCTGTCCGCGGTGATGAAAAACGGCGAGGAAGTCGTGATCTCCCGGCAATACGTGCCGGAACTGAAAAAGCGATTGCTGGGGGAAGGCAAATGAGCCTCAGAGCGTTCCTGAAACAGTGCCTGATGCAGTATTTTATCATCACCACGCTGGTCACGGCAGCGACCGGGATACTGGGGCTTTCAGTCGATCCCGGCGCCCGGTTTGGTTACGAAAGCTTTTTCTCGCCGCTGCTGTTCGGTTTTTTGAGCCTGGCGCCTTCGGTTGTTACGTTCTCCCGCAAGGAGCTCTCGTTGCGCCAGACGCTTTTGCGCAAGACGCTGTACCTCCTGCTGCTGGAAGGTACGCTGATCGCATTCGGCGTTTGGAGTCGGATTCTCCGGAGTTCTTCGGAGGCAGCACTGTTCGCCCTCGCCGTACTGATTGTTTTTGCGCTGGTGAATCTGATCAACTGGCTGACCGGACGGCGGGAAGCTGAGGAGATCATCCGAATTCTGAAGTCCATGCAAGGAGGAAACTGAGGCGCTTCATAGAAAAACACGTAAGTACTCCACCCCGGGCTTTGTGAGAGCACGGGGCGAGGATCGGGAAAGGATCATTCCCATTCGGATCCTTTTACGAATTTTCTTTCTTGCAGGGCATGATGACCGGGTAGATCCGCTTGCTTTCCGGGAAATCCCGCACGATTCTTTGCGCTTCCCCGAAGCGCTGGAAGTGCACGACTTCGCGCTCCCGGAGGAACTTCAGCGGCTCAATGACATCCGGATCATCGGCCATGTTGATCAGCCACTCGTAGGTGGATCTCGCCTTCTGCTCCGCGGCCATGTCCTCCGTCAGATCCGTCACCGGGTCTCCTTTGGACTGAACATATGCGGCCGTGAATGGGATGCCCGAGGCGCTGACTGGGTAGACCGCCTTGTCGTGGTCGGCGTAGTATACGTCAAGGCCCGCCGCCTTGATCTCTTCGATGCTGGCGTTCTTCGTCAGCTGCTTGACCATGCTGCCAATCATCTCCAGGTGCGCCAGTTCCTAGGTTCCGATGTCCTTGAGCACCGCGCGGGCTTCGGGCGTCACCATGGAAAACCGCTGGCTCAGGTACCGGATTGATGCCGCCAATTCCCCGTCTGGACCGCCGTATTGGGTGATGATGACTTTGGCCATCTGGGGGTTCGGATTCTTGATTCGGATGGGTATTCCAGTTTCTTTTCATAAATCCACATTCAGCAGCACTCCTCCGGCAAATCAAAGTTGAAACTGTACTGCTACGGCCACGGGTCCTTGTACCACTTCCAACAACCGGGGTTGTAGCGGAACGAGCACAGCGGGCCGCATAGTCTTTCGTACTGCACCCGGAATTCGTCGGCGTGCTCTACAATCCGGTTGTATTCGTTGAGGGCATCCGTGTCGCCCGGATGGGTGTCCAAAAACAACGCAAGGTCAACCGCCATGAAATCCAGAGCCATCAACTCCCGGAGAATCGCGTCCCTATCCATGGCAAGGCCTCCCTTTCTGTCGCCCGCAGGGCCTGTTTTTGCCGGGCTTATGCGGAGAGCATGTCACTTCGGGTTCCAGATTGGCGTATTCCCTCTTGCAGTACGGGTTGAAGAGTTCCGGGAAAGCCGTTCCCGTCATCAAGGACTTGCACAGCGACCATACGCCGCAGTATTTCTGAAAAGGAACATACGCGTTCGCGAGCATAACGCAATGGATGCTCGTTTCCTGGGGAATGCAGGGCTCACATTGCGTTTCATTTGAGAACCACTCAAGAGTTTTCACCTCTCATTTGGGATGGGGTACGGGATACAGTATTCATGACGTATTGTAAATTCTCCGATATTGTGTCCGAATTTGTCGATTAGAAGGTATCGGTCTGATCTCATGCTTTTGCCGAACCGCGGCAGATCTTTTCTTGACAAGGCCTGCTGCGGAGCTTACACTCTGAAGGAATACTTTCATCATTGGCGTCATGCCATCGTTGCCTCCCCGGCTTGGTACGCCGTTCACGGGTTGTACGCCGAATATTCCGCAGCACCAAACCAAAGGCCACCGATTGCTCGGTGGCTTCATTGTATAAACTGTTCGTCAGAGCCCGAGAGATGGTTAAGCGCGCGGCCTAGTACAATTCACATGATCCGCTGATATCGCCAACAGTATCTTCAAGTGGAAAAACACAGCGCTATCCTTTGACCGATCCAGCCAGAAATCAAACAAGCGAACATAGTCTACTTCGTCGAGTAATGGTCGATGATGGTGGCGATGAGGATGATCAAACCGATCGCGAACGTCTGGTAGAAGGACTGGACGTTGCACAGCGTCAGACCGTTGTTGAGCGCCTGAAGGATCAGCACGCCGATGATCGTACCCACGATGCTGCCCTTGCCGCCCGCCAGCGACGCACCGCCGATGGCCGCGGCGGCGATGGCGTTCATCTCATAAGAGGCACCCGCCTGCGGATCGGCGGCCGCGAGGCGGCCCAGGTAAATGACACCCGCCAGCGACGCGGCAAAACCGCTCAGCGCGTAAGTGGCGATCTTTACGCCCTTTGTGTTGATGCCCGAGAGGCGCGTCGCCTCCTCGTTGCCGCCGATGGCGAAGATGTGCTGGCCGTAACGGGAGTAGCGGATGACCAGGAAGCCGATGGCCGCAAAGGCCAGCAGGATGATGATCGGGATCGGGAACACGGCGTTCATGGACGCCATGAATTTGACGAACGCGCCGGAGAAGCCGCGTACGGGCAGGCCGTCGGAGATGATCAGCGTCAGGCCCCGGAAAAGGCTCATCGTGCCCATCGTGACCAGGAACGGCTGCAGGTTCATCGAGGAGATCAGAACGCCGTTCAACGCGCCGGAGCCTGCGCCCACGAGGAGGCCCGCGATCACGGCGAGGACAGGCGGAAGCCCGGCTTCCATCAGCATCGCCATCGCCATGGAGCTGAAAGCCATCACCGAACCGACCGAAAGGTCGATGCCGCCGGTGATGATCACGATCGTCATGCCGATGGCGATGCAGCCGTTGATGGCGGCCTGCTGGAGGATGTTCATCCAGTTGGAGCCGGTCATGAACTTGCCTGAGAGGATGGAAAACACGATGGACAGCAGGATCAGGCAGACGACGATGCCGAATTTGCGCGTGACGTTCTCGTTTTTGAGCAGGCGGCTCAGCTGATTGGATTTGTTCATCTCAGTTTCCTCCCATGGCATGATGCATGACGCCTTGCTCGGACGCCTCCGCGCCCTCGACAACCCCTGTGATGCGCCCCTCGTACATCACGACGATGCGGTCGCTCAGGCTCAAAATCTCGGGGAGTTCCGACGAAATCATGATGATGGACTTTCCCTGGGCGGCCAACTTCTTGATCAGCAGGTAGATTTCGTTCTTGGCGTTGACGTCAATGCCACGGGTCGGCTCGTCCAGGATCAGGATGTCCGGCGAAGCGTTGATGGCCTTGGCCAGAACCACCTTCTGTTGGTTGCCGCCGCTGAGCCGCGCCGTCTGCAGCGTGTTGTCGCCCGGATGAACGTCCAGCGTGCGAGTAATCTCGTCCACGACGCAGTTCCGCCTGCGGTAATTGAGGAAGCCGCAGCTCGTAAACCGCTTCAGGTTGCTCAAAGCGACGTTGGCGTAGTTGCTCATCCCGCCCACAAAGCCCTGGAGTTTGCGGTCTTCGGGGATCAGCATCACGCCGGCGCGGATCGCGTCCTTGGGGGAGCTGATGGCGACTTCCCTGCCGTGTACGGTCAGTATCCCGCTCTTTTTCGGGTCCGCACCGAAGACCGCGCGCATGAGCTCCGTCCTCCCCGCGCCCACCAGGCCCGAAAAACCTAGGATTTCGCCCCGGTGCAACTCGAAATTGATATTCTGGAAGCGCTTGCCGTCCGAAAAATCCCGCACAGAGAGCACCACCTCGTCGGTGCGGTTCGTCGTGGCGTTGAACCGCGCGCTGGCAATGTCGCGTTCGGTCATCATGCGGATCAGTGCCTGCTTGGTCAAATCCTTCACCGGCGAAGTCCCCACATACCTGCCGTCGCGGAACACCGTCGCGCGGTCACAGATTTCGAAGATCTCGTCCAGCCGGTGCGAGATGTAGATGATGGATTTTCCCTCCGCCTTGAGGGAGCGGATGGTCTTAAACAGCTGTTCGGTTTCGCGGGTGGTCAAACTTGCGGTGGGTTCGTCCAGGATGAGGACGGAGAACTGGTTTAATAGCGCCTTGGCGATCTCGACCATCTGCATCTGCGCGGTGGACAGGCGCCGGGTGACGGTCCTGGCGGAGAACTCCGCCTCCAGCCGCTGAAGCATCTCATCCGAGCGCCTGACCATCGCATCAAAATCCACCTTGCCGAGCCTCGAGGTGGGCTCGTTGCCCAGAAAGATGTTCTGGGCAACGGTCATCTCCGGGATCAGCTGTAGTTCCTGGTGAACCTTCACAATGCCGTGCTGCTTCGCCGCAAGAGGAGATTTGAACGTGACGCACTCGCCATCCAGCCGGATCGTGCCGCCGTCGGGCCTGTAGCTGCCCGAGACGATGTTCATCAGCGTGGATTTCCCCGCGCCGTTTTCACCCAGCAGCGCGTGCACTTCGCCCCTCACAAGTTCAAAGCGGACGCCGTCCAGCGCCTGGATGCCGCCGAAGCGCTTTGAGACGTTTTCAATCTCCAGAACATTGGGTCCCATGGTTCCCACAGCCGATCCCACCTTTTTTGTCGATCAGTTCAGGGTCTTGCCGTACTGAGCGGCATTCTGCGCGTCAACGACCTCGATGGGCGTGGACACGACCTTGGGCAGTTTCTGGCCGGCCAGCAGGCGCAGCGCAACTTCCACGGCCGCGGCGCCGTTGTCGGTGGGGAACTGGTCAACGGTTGCGGTCAGTTCGCCGGCGGCGATGGACTTGTATGCGTCGCCCGTGCCGTCAACGCCCAGCACGATCACCTTGCCCAGCAGGTTCTGCGCACGCAGCGCTTCAACCGCGCCCAGCGCCATGTTGTCGTTGCAGCAGTAGAGGGCGGCGATGTCCGGGTTGGCGGTCAGGATGTCGGTGGCGACATTCAGGCCCTTCTCGGTCTCATAGTCGGCGGGGACGCTGGCGACGACCTGGATGTCCGGGTAGCTTGCGATCTGCTGGTTGAAGCCGTTCACGCGCTGGATGGATGTAAAGGTGCCCGCGACGCCCTCGAGGATGGCGACCTTGCCCTTTTTGCCGATTTTCTCGGCGATGTAGTCCGCCGCCTTGATGCCGATCTGGATCTGCAGGCCGCCGACGAACACGTCGCAATCCTTGATGTACTCGCAGTTGGCGTTGACCACTGGGATACCCGCGGCCTTCGCGGTCGCGACGGCGCTGTCAAGGCAGTCGTTGGTCAGAGGGGACAGGATCAGCGCGTTGTAGTTGTTCTGGATCATGGTCTCGGCGATGGAGAGCTGCCCGGCGGTGTCGGTTTCGGTGCGGGTGGCCTGGATGTCGATGGTCGCCGAGTACTTGGCGGCGGCGTCCGTCATGCCGGTGCCCAGCATGAGCCAGAATTCGTTGGCCTGGTTCTTCAGGATGGAGCCCAGCGAAACCTTCTCGGGCAGCTTCAGCGTGCTCATGTCACCGTAGGTCGCGGCAAGATCCTGATAGGCGATGGTGTCCTTTTCCTCATCCGGATTGAAGGCGGCGCTCTCCGCCAGCGCGCCGAAGGAGCAGGCGAAGATCATGGTCAGGGACAGGATGACAGCCAGGAGTTTCTTCATGGTTCAGGTCCTCCTCTTATTATTTGTTCGACAGGAATCACTCGCGATTCCTGCTGACACCCCAATGAAGCCTGAAAGTCGTTCGTATCAGGTTCGTTCCATCGAAAGCCGGATGGCGTCCCGCCAGAGGCGCTTTTTCCCGGCGCGCCACGTTTCGTCCCTGCGCGGCGCATACAGCCTGCTCTCGATCCCCACGGAAAGTGTTTCTTCGGAATACAACCCCTGCGCCAGGCCCGCCGCGTAGGCCGCGCCGATGCCCGAAAGCTCCCCCGCCAGCGCCCGGCGCACCGGAACGCCCGAAAGATCGCTCTGGAACTGCATCAAATAGCCATTCTTGGTCGCCCCGCCGTCCACGCGCAGTTCCGTCACGGGAATTCCAGTATCCCCCTGCATCGCGCCCAGCACGTCCTCGATCTGATAGGCGATGGATTCCAGCCCCGCCTTCACCAGTTCCGCCTTCCCTGTTGAGAACGACATTCCAGCAATGAGCGCCTTCGCGCCGCTGTCCCAGTGGGGCGCGCCCAGCCCGGTGAACGCGGGTACCAGCACCGTCTGGTCGTCCTGGTTGGCGCTCTCGGCCAGACGCTGGGTCTCCCCGGGGTCTTCGATCAGCCCCGCCCTGTCCTTCAGCCACGTGATCACGGAGCCGCTGTGGTTGACGTTGCCCTCCAGCACATAGGCGATCTCGCCGTTCATGCCCCAGGCGATGGAGGTGGCCAGCCCTTTTGTACTTTGCCTTGCGGCGGGGCCGGTGTTCATCATCACCGAGCTGCCCGTCCCGTAGGTCGCCTTGACCTGCCCGGCCTCGCGGCAGCCCTGGCCAAACAGCGCGCAATTGCTGTCGCCCATGACGGCGTGAACGGGGACAGGCGCTACGAAAAAACCCTCGAAATCCGTCTTGCCGAACAGCGCGTCCGACGGGCACACTTCCGGGAGCGCTCCGACCGGGATTCCAAACAGCGCGCACAGCGCCTCGTCCCAGGCAAGCGTCCGGATGTTGAAGAGCTGCGTGCGCGCGGCGTTGGACACGTCCGTCCGGAACGCGCCGGTGAGTTTGAAGAGGAGCCAACTGTCCACCGTACCCAGGCACGCACGACCCGCGCGGACGGCTCCTTTCGCAGTTTCGATGTTCTCCAGAAGCCACGCCCACTTGGCGGCGGAGAAGTACGGTGAGAGCGGAAGCCCCGTGGATTCGCGGATCCGTTCGGCTTCTCGGAGGATGTCCGGCCGCTCGCAGATGTCCTTGGCCCGGGCGCAGTGCCAGACCACCGCGTCGTTCAGCGGCTTTCCGGTCTCCCGGTCCCACAGAAGCGAAGTCTCCCGCTGGTTTGAGATGCCCACCGCAGCCACATCCCCCCGGGAGATGCCGCTTAGCCCCACCAGCTGGCACACCGCCGCCACCGTGTTCCGGTACAGGTCCATCGGCGCGTGGCTCACCCAGCCCTCGCGGCTGACCAGCTGGGGATGGGGAACATCCGCGCGGGCAATCATCGCGCCCCGCTCGTCGAACAGGAGCGCCTTCGTTCCCTGCGTGCTCTGGTCGATGGCGACGGCGTACCTCATCGGAGGATTTCCTCCACCTTCGCCGCGATGCCCTCCGCGTTCAGGCCGTAGTGATCGAGCACCTGCTGCGAGGTGCCTGAAATCACCGGCGCGTCGGGCAGCGCGAGGTTTGCGACCTTCCGGGGGCAGTTGGCGGAGACGACCTGCGCCACCCGCGCGCCCAGCCCGCCGTAGGGGGCGTGTTCCTCCACCGTCAGCACGGCTTTGGCGGAACGCGCCGCGCGGATTACGGCCGCCTCATCCAAGGGTTTGACGCAGTACATATCCAGAACCGACGCAAAGATATTTTTGGCAGCGAGCGCCTCAGCCGCCAGCAATGCGGGCCTGACCATTTCGCCGCAGGCGATGATGGCGACATCCCCACCCTCACAGAGCACCGTGGCCCGGTCCATCTCAAAGGGGCAGTCCGCTTCGGAATAGATGTCCTCCACGGGGTTTCGCCCCACGCGGACATACGCGGGCTTTTCATCGAGCAGCAGCGCCGAGATGAGTCTCGCCGTCTGATGTCGGTCGGACGGGCAGTACACGCGCATGTTGGGAACCGCGCTCAGGGCGGCGAAGTCCTGCGCGGAATGATGGCTCATGCCCAGCGACCCGTAGCTGACGCCGCCGCTGATCCCGATGAGCTTGACGTTGACATTGGAGTACGCGCAGTCGACCTTGACCTGCTCATAGCTTCGGGTGCTCAAAAAGCAGGCGGGCGAGGCCGCAAACGACTTCATTCCACATTTGGCGAGGCCTGCCGCGATGCCCACCAGGTTCTGTTCCGCGATACCCGTCTCCACAAAGCGGTCGGGAAACGCCTCCGCGAAGGGCGCAAGCGACGCGCTGCCGCGGGAATCGCTGCAGAGCACCACGATGCGGTCGTCCTCGCGGGCGTGTTTTATTAGCGTTTCACAGATCGCCTGCCGGTTTGGTATCTTGTTCATTTGCACGCCCCCTTCCCCGCCGCGTCCAGTTCTTTAAACGCCGTCGCACACTCCTCGTCGCTGGGCAGCTTGTGGTGCCATCCGGCCTTGTTCTCCATGAACGAAACCCCAGAGCCCTTGACGGTTTTCGCGATGACGACGGTTGGTTTCCCCTTTACAGACCTCGCCTGTTCAAACGCCGCATGCAGCGCGTCGATGTCGTTGCCCGAAGCCTCAAGGACGTTCCACCCGAAGGCGGCCCACTTGTCCGCGAGAGGTTCCAGCGCCATGACGTCCTCCGTCCGCCCCGATATCTCCAGGCCGTTCCGGTCGACCACCGCGCAAAGGTTGTCCAGCTTGTAATGCCCCGCCGCCATTGCGGCTTCCCAGTTGGAACCCTCGGCCAGCTCGCCGTCGCCCATCACGGTGTACACCCGGTACGCGCGGCGCTGCATCCGTGCGGCCAGCGCCATGCCGACGCACACCGGAAGCCCGTGTCCCAGCGAGCCGGAATTCATCTCAATCCCCGGCAGCTTGTTGTTGGGGTGGCCGATAAACTCCGTGCCCGCCGTGCCGATGTGCTCCAGCACCGACGCGAGCGGGAAGAAGCCCTTTTCGGCGAGCACGGCGTAATAAGCCTCCACCGAGTGGCCCTTGCTGAGCACGAACCGGTCGCGATCTGGGTCATCTTGATTGGTGGGGGTGATGTTCATCTCCCGGAAGTACAGTTCCGTCAGGATGTCCATCACGCTCAGGTCGCCGCCGATATGCCCGCCCCCGGCGCGCCGGACGATTTCCACCGTGTCGCGGCGCAGCTTCGCCGCCAAAGCATTCATGTTTTCCATGGATTCCTCTCACCTCTTGGCATGCGCGTAGTAAAATCCAGATAGCGCCGGTTATTTCTTCAGCCCGTCGTAGCAGGTGTAGCCGATGCCGTAAATATCCGCCATATATTTGAGCTCCTGTGACCAGTCGCCAAAGCACAGCGTGTAGTGGTGGCCCACGGTGTTCTGAAGGAATCCGTCGATGTCGCCCGCAAACTCCAGCCCAAATCCCGGCCAGCGCTGACCCAGCGCCTCGTCGGGTCGCACCTCGCGCGGGCAGGTGACCGCCTTGGCTACATGAAAGCGCAGCGTATCGTCGTTGCCGCCCACCCGAAGGATGGTCACCTCGCGGCCGTTTTCCAGGTCGAAGCGCACGCAGCCGCCGCGCTGTTTGTCGCTGCCCTGTTTCATGTACTCCACGACCACGCCTTCGTCGGCGGTGGCGTCCGGCGTCGGCCAGATTTCGACGGGCTGGTTCCGGTCCGCCAACGACACAGGCGCGGTGCCGCAGTTGAAGAACGTCAGGCGGTGCTTGTCCTGGCTGAGCTTGGCGATGTCGGCAAAGAACACCTTCTGGTTTGAAAGGCGGCTGAGTAGCAGCATCGACAAAGCCGCCGGAAGGTCGGCCTCGCAGGCCGTCAGGATG
>JAEVZE010000066.1 GCA_023392395.1 Bacillota bacterium | reverse complement strand
CCTATGGAGCCGGCTGATCTGAACCCCGAGCATTACATCAACCGGGAGCTCAGCTGGCTGGAATTCAACCAGCGCGTGCTGGAAGAATCGCATTCGACGGACAATCCGCTATTTGAAAAAATCAAATTTCTTTCCATCGTCGCCAGCAACCTGGACGAATTTTTCATGATCCGCGTCGCGTCCATCTGGGATCAGATCGATGCGGGCTACGTGAGACCTGACGCTTCGGGCATGACGCCGCGCCAGCAAATCGCCGCCCTCACCGCCCGTGTGCGCGTGATGGTCCGGCGCATGTACGAGGTGTTGCACAAGGAGATCCTGCCGGGGCTGCAGACGGCCGGCATCCGCTTGGCGGACGAAAAATCGCTGACCCGCGAGCAGGAGAATTTTCTGGACGAGTACTTCAAAACCGACATCTACCCGGTGCTGACGCCGATGGCGGTAGACGCGGCGCGTCCCTTTCCGCTGATTCTGAACCGCAGCCTCAACCTGGGCGTACTGATCGACGAGGGCGAGAACGAGGAACCGTCGTTCGGTACCGTGCAGGTGCCCGGCGGCCTCAGCCGCATGATCCGCCTGCCGGACAAGAGCGGCATCACCCTGATCCTCCTGGAGCAGGTGATCGCCCGTTACATCGGCAAGCTCTTCGCCGGGCGCAAAATCCTCTGCTGCAGCGCCTACCGGATCACCCGGAATTCGGACCTCTCCATCGACGAGGAGGACGCGGAGGACCTGCTGCAGGAGATCGAAAAGCTGCTCAAGCAGCGGCGCTGGGGCACGGCGGTCAGGCTTGAAATCGACCACCGGGCGGACGCAAGGCTTGTCAAAGTGCTGGAGGACGCGCTGGAACTGGAGGGCGGCGACGCCTACCCCATCCACGGGCCCATCAACCTGGACTTTTTGACTCATCACATCTATTCGCTGCCTGGCTTTGAGGCGCTCAAGTACAAGCCCTACTTCCCCCGGGCGCTGGTGCTGGACGAGGGCGAGAACATGTTCGACCGCATCAAGCGGGGCGATCTGATGCTCTACCACCCCTACGACAGCTTCGAGCCGGTGGTGCGCTTCGTGCGGCAGGCGGCCAGGGACCGAAACGTCCTGGCCATCAAGCAGACGCTCTACCGGGTCAGCGGGCAGTCGCCCATCATCGCGGCGCTGGCCGAGGCCGCGGACGCCGGAAAACAGGTAACAGTGCTGCTGGAGCTCAAGGCGCGGTTTGACGAGGAGAACAACATCCACTGGGGCAAGCGCCTGGAGCGCGCGGGCGCCCATGTGATCTACGGCATGGCGGGCCTCAAGACCCACTCCAAGATCACGCTGGTGGTGCGTGCGGAGGATCGAGGCATCCGAAGGTACGTGCACCTGGCCACCGGCAACTACAACGATGTGACGGCCAACATCTACACCGACCACGGCCTTTTCACCGCCAGCGAGGCCATCGGCAGCGACGCGTCCGATTTTTTCAACATGCTGACCGGCTTTTCGGAGCTGCCCGAGCTCAACAAGCTGGTTTCCGCGCCCCGGGACCTACGAGGGCGCTTCCTGGAGCTGATCGAGCGCGAAGCACAAAACGCCCTCGCGGGCAAGCGCGCCGAGATCTTCGCCAAGATGAACTCGCTGGTGGATGAGGGCATCATCTCGGCGCTGTACCGCGCGTCGAGCGCGGGCGTGCGCATCCGGCTGATCGTGCGCGGCATCTGCTGCCTGAGACCGGGTCTGCCCGGCGTCAGCGAAAACATCTCCGTCCGGTCCATCGTCGGGCGGTTTTTGGAGCACAGCCGGGTGTTCCTCTTTGCAAACGACGGCCAGCCAGAGATCTACCTTTCCAGCGCGGACTGGATGCCCCGGAACCTGGACCGACGGGTGGAGCTCATGTTCCCGGTGGAACAGCCGGCCCTGTCCAAGCAGCTCAAGGAACTGTTAAAACTCCAGTGGCGCGACAACGTGAAGGCGTCTGAGCTGCACTCCGACGGTCATTATACCCGCGTCCCCCGGCCCGGAGAGACCAGGCTGGACGCGCAGGAAGTGCTGATGCAAAAGTTCCGTCAAGGAGAGCCGGAATGATCCACAACGACGATGCGTTTACCACGATGCTGCTCAGTGTCCCCATCACGCCCGACAAAGAGGAACTGGCCCGGCCCCTGTCCCCCGCGGAATTCGCCCGGCTGGACGAACTGGCGGTGAAGACAAGGCCGGGTTCGCTGGGCGCGCTGATTGACATTGATATGAGCGGCCTGATGCTGCGCTACGGCATGCGCGAGGCGGACGCCTACCGCGTATGCCTGCTTTTGTCGCGCAATCTGCCGCTGTCGTTCCTGCTGGAGCGGATGAACGCGTCGGGCATCGAGCTCATCACGCTGTACGACGCCGCCTACCCCGCCCGCATCCGCTGCGCTTTGGGCGAAAAGACGCCACCCACGCTTTTCCTGCGCGGGCGGCCGGAATTGTTTCGGCAGAGCGCCATCGCCATTCTGGGCGCGGTGCCGCCACGGGGCGAGGCGGAAGCGCATGTGCGCGCACTGGTCCGGCAGGCCTCCGAGCAGGACTACGTGATCCTGACCGACGGCATGACCGGCCTTGGCCGCATCGCGGAGGACGAAGCCTATTTTTCGGGCGGACGGGTGATCTCGTTTCTGTCCGGATCGCTTCTTGAGCGAATCGAAAAGCCGATGCTGTCCAAATTGATCGAAGAAAAGCGCGGTGCGGCGGTTTCGCCGCTGCATCCGGAGGCGCTGCCCACCAAGCCCCACGGCCTGGCCCGCGGCCGGTGCCTGTACGCGCAGGCGACCGCGGCGTTCGTGTTCGGCTGCGAGTTCAAACGGGGCGACACCTGGCAATGCGCGGCGGACGCGCTTCGGGACCGGACCTGCCGCTACGTATACGCCTGGGAGCCCTCCCCCTACCCCGGCAAC
>JAEVZE010000065.1 GCA_023392395.1 Bacillota bacterium | reverse complement strand
CCGTAGGACATGTCGGTCAGCGCCGACTTGAGCACGTCATGCGCTTCGCTGCGGATGTCCAGCCATTCCGCCTTCGCTTCGGCGGGCAGGATCACCGGCATGCGGTCGTGGATGAACGCGATCGGCTCCGCGGGTTCCCGGGTCAGGATGGCGAAGACCGGCCTGCCGCCCTCCAAACGGTACACCCCGGCCATGTAGAATACCGGGTGCCCCGCCGGGCGGATGGCATACTTGATCCGCTCCCTGCCGCGCTTTTCCCACTCAAAGTAGTTCGAGGCGGGCACCAGGCAGCGCCGGTTCAGCATGCCGTCCCGGAACAGCGGTTTTTCGGACGCGGTTTCGCTGCGGGCGTTGACGATCAGCTTGCCGTCCGGCAGCGTATAGCCCCACTTCATGGCAAAGGGAGCGGGTATTAGCTGCCGGTTGTTGGCGACGACCGGCACGGTGTCGGACGGGGCAATCACGCCGGTCTTGAGAGCCGCGGCACGCTCCGGCGCCTTGTGCTGGATCTCGTCGATGATCTGGCGAAGCTCCTCCGCGTCGCCGTTGTCTTCAATGGAATACCATCTGCACATAGGATTGCCTCCCTCCGGACGTTTTGGCGCGCACGTTCGATGGCGATACGATGGGAGACGGCGCCTCAGCGCGCCTGGCGGTAGCGGGCATAGGCCGCGTGCTGCTGACGGCGGCGCATTTCCCGGTAGCGGCGGCGTCGGATCGCGCGCCGGATGCGCAGGAGGACGATCAGAAGGATCACGAGCGCGATCAGGCTCATGAGGAGCCACAGAAGGCTGAAATCCTTCGTCTGCACCCATGACGCGACCTGCCCCGGCGTAGACGCGGGAGCCGCCGCCGGTTTGGGAGCCGCCATGGCTGCCGGTTCGGACGTTGGTTCGGACACCGGCGTGGCCGCTGCCTGGGCGGCCTCTACGCCGCGGCTGGCGAGAAGCGTTCCGGTCAGCGTGCTGCCGTCGCCCGCGGTGAGCGAAATTGTACCCAGGACGTCGCCCTCGCGGATGGGGGCAGTGAGGTTGCTCGTGTACTGGACGGAGGCGCGGCCCATCAGTTCCTTGGCGGCGGTACCCAGATCGTCCGGGAGGCATGTGACGGTGTAATTGCCGATGGAGCCACCGGGGGCCACCGTCAAAAGCACGCTGCCCGCGTCCAGGTCGCCGCCGTCCGCGTTTTGAATGGCGGCCTGCAGCGGACTGGCCTGGTAGAGGTCGTCAAAACCGTAGGTTTGGTACTGGGCGAAGCCATACTCCATCAGCCGCCGGGTGTCGGTCCACACGCCCTTTTCGCTGCTTTTGAGCGTGACCGAAACGAGCGTCACGCCGTCCTTCTGGGCCGCGCCGACAAAGCAACTGCCTGCCTTGGAATGGTGGCCGGTCTTGACGCCGATCTCGTAGGGGTAGTAGTTGGGCGAGGATTCGACGAGCATATCGTCGGTCGTCGTCAGCTTGCGCTTTTTGCTCTTGGCGGTGGCCGCGATGGTGTAGCTCCGGGCGGAGACGATCTCACGGAAGGTCTCGTTTTTCATCGCCTCGCGGGCGATGAGGGCCAGATCCCGCGCGGTGGTGTAGTGATCCTCGTCCTGATACCCGTGGGGGTTGGCGAAGTGGGTGTTTTCACAGCCCAGTTCCTCAGCCCGCTGGTTCATCTTGGCGACGAAGTCATCCACCGAACCCGCGACGAACGTAGCGATGGACACCGCCGCGTCGTTGCCCGAGGGGAGCATCAGGCCGTACAAAAGGTCGATGAGTGGTAACTTTTCTCCGGCCTTCAATGGTACCAGTGAGGAATCCTTGGGCAGCTTTGTGATCTGTTTGGGCACTGTGACGCGCTCATCCAGGTGGCCGTACTCGAGCGCCAGCAGCGCCGTCATGATCTTGGTGGTGCTGGCCGGGTATAACTTTTTGTCCGCGTTCTTTTCAAACAGCACGCGCCCGGTATTTATGTCCACGACGATGGCGCTTGCGCCCTTGAGGTCCTCCGCCGTCAGGTTTTCGGGATGCTTCTCATCATAGGAACCGGCCGTTGGGGAGGGGGCCAAAGTGGCTTCCGCCAGCGCGGGGCTCACAAGCGCGGGGGACAGCGCGAGGATCGTCGTCAAGAAGAGGGCCATCAGCAGGAGAAACGCAGTCGGACGCCTGGTCAATGCGGGAACACCCTTTCCGGCATGTCCGCGCCACGGCGCGGATGCACGCAATTCAACACATCTTTTATGACGTAATCCGCGTGAAATTGGTTGACCGCACGCCAAATTTTTTGGAGTTTGGCATTTTATGGGCGAAACGTCAGAAGACCAGCTTGGTGAAGCTGACGCCCTGATCGGGCAGGAACACCTCGACGGAGTAGCGGTCCCGGACGATGAGCAAGTCTTCGCCGCCTCCCTGGCTCCGCTCGATGGCTCTATCCGGGAGCAGCGGGCGGGAGGCCAGCCGAAGCCCGTCCCAAGCCTTGACCAGGAACAATTCCCGCGGGCAGCTCATCTGCCCGCGCCAGCCGTCCGACGGCGTGCGCTCGGCGTAATCCCAGTTGGTCATCCAGGCGATCATGACGGCCCGGCCCTCCGGCGCGCCCGAGAAGGTGACGCCCGCGTAGAAGTCCGGGCCCTGGTCCACCGGCCGGGCCAAGGCGTCGTCCGGTACGAAGCGGCCACCCTGATACTGGCCGAGGAAGTACATGGTCTTGCCGCCGCCCGCCTGCGCGGGAAGGTTCAGGCTAAAGATCAGCGCCCATTTGTGCCCGCCGTCCGGCGCGGGCAGCCGGACGAGGTCCGGACACTCCCAGATCCCGTCCACCCTGTGGTCCGGCGCGCCGAAGGCGCCCGCCTCCGTCCAGCGCATCAGGTCGGGCGAAGTGTAGAACAGCACCCGGTCGCCAGCGGCCAGCGCCACATGCCAGAGGCCGTCCTCGTCCCTCAAAAACAGCTTGGGGTCGCGGAAGTCCTTGAGGCCGGGGTTTGGGATCACCGGGTTACCGGGGTACTTTTCAAACTTTGTGAACGAGGCGTCCACCGAGCGGGCGACGGCCTGGCTTTCCACATGGTCACGATTGTGATAGGTGTACATCAGGACCATCTCGCCGCCGTCCATCACCGCAGAGCCCGAAAATATTCCGCCCCTATCGTCCGGGCACAGCGCGACGGGCAGGTGCTCCCAGTGGAGAAGGTCCAGGCTCCTGGCGTGGCCCCAGCGCATGTGGAGGAAATCTGGCGTAACGGCGTGCGGCGTGCTCTGGTAGAACAGGTGATAGAACCGCCCGTCGAACACCAGACCGTTGGGATCGTTCATCCAGCCCCTTTCCGGGGTAAAGTGAAAAGAAGGCCTTTGCATGCCGGTCATTCCTCTCTTGTTGCGCCGGGCTCGAGCCCGGTTTGCTACCGGGTGTCTTCAAATGCAATGCCGCGGGATGTGGAGAACCCCGTGTTTTCGGGAGAAAACACGGGGTTTCACATTGCGATGGGGGATGCGCTTAGTCTATATCAGCCTTCGAACTTCGCGTATTCGAAGTAGATGTGGCCGATGGTGTTCTTGACGACGCCCTTCAGGTTGGGCTTGATCAGGTAATCGTCCGACATGGTGTACATCGGCATGCCGGGCATCTGATCGCAGATGTACTGCTCGGCGGCGATGAGGGCCTCCTGGCGCTTGGCGGGATCCAGGAGCAGGCTGGAGTCGGAAATCATCTTGTCGTACACCGTGTCGTCCCAGCCGTTCTCGGAGCAGTTGGAGCCGCTCACCCAGACCTTAAGGTTCGCGCTGGGATCCAGATAGTCGCAGGTGAAGGCGTTGCGGCCCACGGAGAAGTTGCCGTTGGCCAGCTCGTCCCAGTAGGTGGAGGATTCATAGGTGGTGATGGTGTACTGGATGCCCAGGTTGCTCTTCCACATTTCGCCCAGGATCTGCGCTGACAGCTTCTGCTCCTCGATGTTCTGGCAGACGATGTTCACCACCGGGAAACCTGCGCCGCCCGGATAGCCCGCGTCGGCCAGCAGGGCCTGCGCCGCGGAGACGTCTTCCTTAAACATATCGCCCGCTACGTCGCGGTAGGAGCCGTCGGTGGTCAACGCGGGCTGGGAGGACGGGACGTAGCCGTAGACCGGGGTCTCGCTGGTCAGGTTGCAGGCGGCAAGAACCGCCTTGCGGTCGATGGCGTAGGAGAACGCCTGGCGCACGCGCTTGTCGGAGAATTCCGGCAGCTTGCAGTTGAAGTCCCAGTACTGGATGCCGATGCGATCCTTGAACACGTACTGGTCGGTCTCCCCGTATTCCTTCTTCGCGTCGGCGTTGATGTCGTCTGCGACGGTCAACTGACCGTTGTCATAGGCGACCAGCTCGGCGCTGGTATCCGCGATGATGTAGTAGATGACCTCGTCCACCTGAACGGAGTCCGCGTCCTGATAGATGGGGTTCTTCGCCATGACCAGCTTGTCCAGCGAGGAGTACTCGGTGAGCATGAAGGGGCCGTTGGAGACGTAGGTGGCCACGTTCTTGGTCCACGGGTCGGCGGCGGCCTCGACCACAGACTGCTTCACCGGGAAGTACACGGTAGTGCCGGTCAGGGTCACAAACCACGGCGCGTAGTAAGAGGTCGTCACTTCCAGCGTGGTGTCGTCAACCGCTTTGACGCCCACGTCGTCGGCGGTGGCGGTGCCTTCATTGTACTCTTTGCCGTTTTTCAGAACCCACAGGTCGGACGCGGAACCGGACGCGACGGCGGGGTTCAAAACGCGCTTCCATGAATATTCAAAGTCCTTGGCGGTGAGTGGGCTGCCATCGGACCACTTGAGGCCGCTCTTCAGCTTGAAGGTGTAGCTCATGCCATCCTCGGACACGGTGTAGCTCTCGGCGCAGGCCGGGACGAATTCGACGCCGTCCGGCCCCAGCTTGTACAGGCCCTGGAACAGGTTCTGAAGAACGATGGAGGAACGGGAATAGGTGTTCAGCGTGGGGTCCATCTGCTGCGGATCATCTGTGATGGAGTATGTGACAACCTTCTTCTCCTCGGCGAACGCGGCAACCTGCATCATGCATAGACCGGCGAGTAAAGCCAGAACGAGAAGCAATGAGACCGTCCTTTTCATGGTTCTTCCTCCCCAAGATTTTATTCGGACCTTGCAGGAATCTTACCAGATGTTGCAGTTTAAGTCAAGTTTGGGCTGCAAAATGCGAACAGTCTTAACACGCCAAAGAGCAAACTGAATTTTTTACATAAGGGCGGATGTAAAACTCGGTCTTAGCCTTTGCATTTTTTTACCCGATGGTTTAAAATGTAACACATAAATATGCATCAATCAATTCGCGCGCGTTCCCATTGCGCTACGCGCGGCGAAGCGGGGGGATTTCATGGCGAAGTACATCCTCAAGCGCCTGCTCGCGGGAATCTTGACCATCGTGGTTCTGATCACGATCGCGTTTTTTTTAATGCACGCGATGCCGGGCAGCCCCTTCAGCCAGGAAGAACAGAAGAAACTGACCGCCGAAGGCCTTCAAAGGCTCAAGGAGAAGTACGGTCTGGACCGACCCGTGTGGGAGCAGTATTTTACCTATTGGAAGGGCCTTTTGAAATTTGACTTCGGCGCTTCCTTCAAAAAGCTGGACACCACCGCCAACGAGATTATCTTCGATCATTTCCCAACCTCGGCTCAGGTCGGCGGCATCGCGGTGCTTGTATCGCTTTTGATCGGCATCCCGCTGGGCATCGCCGCGGCGCTCAACCGCGGGCGATTTATGGACTGGTTCTGCATGGTGTTTGCAACGGTGGGCATTTCCGCGCCGGTCTTCGTCATTTCTGTACTACTTATGTACCTTCTGTGCGGCGTATTCCCGGTGCTTCCGAACTTCGGCCTGAACAGCTGGAAGGGCTACATCCTGCCGGTGGCGTGTTTGGCGTTCAATCCCATCGCCTACATCGCGCGGCAGACGCGCTCCTCTATGCTGGAGGCCATGGAGCAGGATTATGTGCGCACCGCCCGCGCCAAGGGCGTATCGGAGTTCTGGGTCGTGGTCAAGCACGCGCTGAAAAACGCGATCATGCCGGTCGTTACCTATTTGGGGCCGCTGGTCGCGGGGCTGCTGACGGGCTCGTTCATCGTGGAGCGCCTGTTCTCCATTTCCGGCATCGGGCGGTACTTCGTCCAGTCGATTTCGGACCGCGACTACACGATGATCATGGGCATTACCATCTTCTTCGGCGTGTTCGTCGTGGCCTGCAACCTGGTGGTGGACATTGTGCAGGCCATAATTGATCCCCGGGTGAAGCTGGCCAGCAAGTAGGGCGTTGAACCCCCCCGAGGGTTTTTCAACGCGAAGGAAGAAAAACTGCGCGAACCTGAAATTCTGCGGAATTTCCGGGCGCCCACTGGCAAAAGGAATTGTTTCCAAACCAGATGTGCGCATTGGTTATGGAAACACGTTCCCGGCGCGCTGGTCGCCGGGAACGGTTTGAAAGTACGATAGGATTGTCAACAGTTTAAATTTCTTGGAGGCAGTACTCATGAGCAAAAAGGGAAAGCTTGTTTTCGAACCGATACCGGAAGCGGCGCTTTCGAAAACCATTTCCCCGCAAGGCTATGCCGCGCTGGACGACGCCATGTTTGACGCGGGCGTATTGAACGTCGGCGACGCCGAGGCGGTCGTGCGCCCCTCGACGACCTACTGGCACGACGTATGGCAGCGCTTCCGAAGGGACCCGCTGGCGATCTTCGGGCTGATCGTGATTGTCGCGATGGGCATCGCCTGTATCTTCGTCCCAATGTTTTCCAAGTACAGTTATTCGGGCATGGACCTGACCAATATGAACGCATTCCCCAGCTGGCAGCACCTGTGCGGCACCGACCAGATGGGGCGGGACCTGTTCATCCGCATCATGTACGGCGCCCGGATCTCCATTACCATCGGCATCGTCGCCGCCGCCATCAATTTCGTGATCGGCGTGTTGTACGGCGGCATTTCGGGGTATTTGGGCGGAAAGACCGACATGGTCATGATGCGCATCGTGGACATCCTGATCAGCCTGCCCAGTATGCTGTACATCGTGCTGATCATGCTGGTGCTGGGTTCCAGCGTGGTGTCCGTGATCATCGCGCTGTGCTTCACCTCCTGGATCGGCACCGCCCGCGTGGTGCGCAGCGAGGTCATGTACTTAAAGCACTCCGAATACGTGCTGGCGGCGCGGCTCTCCGGCGCGAAACTGTGGGACATCCTGATCACCCACCTGATCCCCAACGCCATGGGCCCCATCATCGTGTCCACCGCGTTTCTGATCCCCGGCGCGATCTTCAACGAAGCCTTCCTCTCGTTCCTGGGCATCGGCATCCAGGCGCCGATGGCCAGCTGGGGTACGCTGGCCAACGACGCGCGCTCAACGCTGTTAACCTATCCCTACCAGATGATCTTCCCGGTCATGGCGGTCTGCATCACGATGTTCTCGTTCAATTTTATCGGCGACGGCCTGCGCGATGCGCTCGACCCGCGCCTGAAGAAATAGGGGGAGGCGTCTGATGAGCAGGCTTCTCGAAGTGAAAAACCTCACCACAAATTTCCACATCAGCGTCGGCTGCGTTCAGGCCGTGCGCAATGTTTCGTTCCACCTGGACTACGGCGAGTCGCTGGGCGTGGTGGGCGAGTCCGGCTCCGGCAAGAGTGTCACCATGCTCTCGGTGATGGGCCTTCTGCCCCAATACGCCGAGGTGACCGCCGACCTCATCCAATTCAACGGCATCGACATGCAGAAGCTGGACGCCTCGGAATTCCGGAAAATCCGCGGCGGCGACATCGGCATGATCTTTCAGGACCCGATGACCAGCCTGAACCCACTGTACACGGTGGAAAACCAGCTGACCGAACCGCTGCGCATCCACCGGAAGATGAGTAAGGCCGAGGCCCGCCAGACGGCGCTGGACCTTCTCAAGCGGGTGGACATTCCCAACCCCGAACAGCGGCTGAAACAGTACCCCCACGAGTTCTCCGGCGGCATGCGGCAGCGGGTGATGATCGCCATGGCAGTCGCCTGCCAGCCCAAGCTGGTCATCGCGGACGAGCCGACCACCGCGCTGGACGTGACCATCCAGGCGCAGGTGCTGGAGCTTTTGGACCAGCTCAAGAAGAACACCAGCACCTCCATCATCATGATCACCCACGATCTGGGCGTCATCGCCAGCATGTGCAAGCGCATCCTGGTCATGTACGGCGGCCTGGTCTGCGAGCAGGGCACCGCGAAGGAGATCTTCTACGAGCCCAAACACCCCTATACCTGGGGCCTTCTGCACTCGATCCCCAAGATCAACCAGAAAAAAGGCGAAAAGCTGATCCCCATCAACGGCACGCCGCCGGACATGCTCCGTCCGCCCAAGGGATGCCCGTTCGCGCCCCGCTGCCCATACGCGATGCCGGTCTGCCGGGCGTACCTTGCGCCGGACACGGTTTTGAGCGATACGCACGCCGTGGCGTGCCATCTGATGCACCCCAAGGCGCCGAAGATCGAAAGGCAGGTGTGACCATGGCGAAACAGCCGCTCCTTGAGGCCAAAAACCTCAAGATGTACTTTCCCGTGGGCAACACCGTGTTCGGCAAGCGCAAGCTCCTGAAGGCGGTGGACGACGTCAGCTTCAGCCTCTACCCCGGCGAAACCTTCGGGCTGGTGGGCGAATCCGGCTGCGGCAAGACGACCGTCGGGCGTACGCTGGTCAGGCTGTACGAGCCCACCGGCGGGCAGATCCTGTTCGGCGGAACCGACATCGCCAAACTTTCTGAAGCCGAAGTGCTGCCCTACCGAAACCGCATGCAGATGATCTTTCAGGACCCATACGCCTCGCTGAACCCGCGCATGACCGTCTCCAGCATCATCGCGGAGCCGCTGAGGTACCAGGGCGTGGCGCAGGGCGAGATCACCGAGCGCGTGCGCAGCCTGATCGAGCAGGTCGGCCTGAAGGAGGACCACCTGAACCGATACCCGCACGAGTTTTCCGGCGGGCAGCGGCAGCGCATCGGCATCGCGCGGGCGCTGGCCAGCCGCCCGGACTTCATCGTGTGCGACGAGCCGATTTCCGCGCTGGACGTGTCCATCCAGGCGCAGGTCATCAACATGCTGGAGGGGCTCCAAGAAAAGCTGAACGTGACGTACCTGTTCGTCTCCCACGACCTGTCCATGGTGCGCCATATTTCCCACCGGGTGGCGGTCATGTATCTTGGGCATATTGTGGAAATGGCGACCGTGGGCGAACTGTATTCCCACATGCTGCACCCCTACACGAAGGCGCTGATGTCGGCCGTGCCGATCGCGGACCCGGACGCGGCGGCGAAATCCCGCCGGATTGTGCTCAAGGGAGATGTGCCCGCGCCGATCGATCCGCCCAGCGGCTGCGCGTTCCGCACTCGCTGCCCCTATGCCACCGCCGCCTGCGCCGAGGAGTCGCCCAAGCTAAAGGATGCGGGCGGGGAGCACTTCGTCGCTTGCCTGAGGGTGCGAGAAATACAATGACGTACGAAGACGCGACCTCCCGCTGCTGGCTGGAGGTGGACCTGGACGCGATCCGGGACAATTACCTCTCGGCCGCGGCGCTTGTCGGGAATGTGAAAAAGCTGATCCCCGTCCTGAAGGCGGACGCCTACGGGATGGGCGCGGTAGAAGTCGCCAGGCTCCTGGCGGCGGAGGGCGCGGCGCTCTTTGCCGTCGCCACCGGAGACGAGGCGGAGCAGCTGATGAAGACACTGCCGGAGGGCGCGAAGGTGATGACGCTGGGCCTTGTCGGCCCCGGGCAGACGGCGCGGCTGACCCAGGCGGGCATGCCGCTCACGCTGTACTCGGAGAAACAGGGCCGCGTGATCGCCGAGATCGCGGCTGCTCTGGGCATCCAGGCGGTTGTGCACGTGAAGATTGACACCGGGCTCCACCGCCTCGGTTTGGACCCGGAGACCGCGCCGGAGGCCATTTCGGAAATTCACCGCACCGGATGGGTGCGCATCGCGGGCCTCTACACGCACCTTGGAATTCATACGGCGGAGATGGACCGCGTCCAGACCGCGAAGCTGCGCATGGTCCGGGAGCGGCTGCGAGAGAGCGGGATCGAGATTCCGATGCTCCACGCGGTGGACTCCATCGGCATGGCACGCTACCAGGAAGACCACATGGACGCCGCCCGTATCGGCGCGTGGCTGTACGGCGTGACGCCCAACCTCTACGAAAAGCCGGAACTGTGCCGCAATGTCGCCCGGTTCAAGGCCCGGGTCTCCCAGGTGCGGCGGGTAAAAAAGGGCGAGCTTGTGGGCTACGACGACGACCACCCGCTGGAGGCGGACGCGGTGATCGCGACGGTCTCGGCGGGCTATGTGGACGGATTCCCCCGGCTCATGCACGGACAGGACATCGAGATCCGGGGCGCGCGCGCGAAGGTGTGCGGCCTGGTCTGCATGGATCAGCTGATGGCGGACGTCACCCAGATCCCCGGCGTTACGGAGGGCGACGAGGTCACGTTCGTCGGCGGGGTGATTACCGTAAACGAATACGCGAAGATGGGCCAGTTGAACCGGAACGAGGCGTGGGCGCGGATCGGTAAGCGCGTGCCGCGCGTGTACTTTGAGGGCGGGAAGCCCGTGCGCGTGCGCGCGGAGGTCGATTGAGCGCATGAATGTGGAAGAGATTCGCAGGTTCTCGGAGGACACCTTTGATTGGGCGGTGAACGTGCGGCGCGCGCTGCACCGCATTCCGGAACCTGGTTTTGAGGAGTTCAAGACCCAGAAGCTCATTCAAAAGACGCTGGAAGAGCTGGGAATCCCCTACACCACGCAGCGGACGTGGATCGTGGCGCTGATTCAAGGTGCGCACCCGGGCCGCGTGGTGGCCCTCAGGGCGGACATCGACGCGCTGCCGGTGACTGAGCCGGAGGGCTGCCTGTTCCGCTCTCAGTACGAGGGCTGGATGCACGCCTGCGGGCACGACGTGCATATCGCGATCCAGCTGGGCGCGGCGAAGATCCTGAATTCCATGAAGGACCGGCTGCACGGCAGCGTGAAGCTTCTGTTTCAGCCCGCGGAGGAGACCGACGGCGGCGCAAAACCCATGGTGCAGGCGGGCGTGCTGGAAAACCCGCACGTGGATGCCAGCTATGGGCTGCACCTGCAATCGCGGCTCCCGCTGGGCACGGTGGAGACGAAGTACGGCACCTTGAACGCCTCCACAGACGACGTCATCATTGACATCAAGGGCCGCGGCGGCCACGCGGCATACCCAGAGAACAGCGTGGATGCGATCGTGTGTGCCGCCCACGTGATCACGGCGCTGCAGACGTTGGTTTCACGCAACGTCTCTCCGCTATCGAGCGCCGTGCTCAGCTTCGGCATGCTGGAGGGCGGCAAGGCTCCGAACGTCATCTGCGAACAAGTGCGCCTGAAGGGCACGCTGCGCACGGCCGACCCGGAGCTGCGCGCGTTTCTGCAAAAGCGCATCCGGGAAGTCGCCTCGGGTGTCGCCGGGGCCTTCGGAGGCGGTGCGGAGGTCAAGATTCTGGAGGGTTACAGCGCGCTGGTGAACCATCCGCGCGAGGCCAAGCTCGTGCTGGATACCGCCCAGGCGCTGTTTGGAAGCGATCATGTCCTCCTCAAGGACGGGCCCAGCATGGGCGGCGAGGACTTTTCCTATTTCGTTGAAGGCAATCCCGGCGCGTTCTACCACATCGGCTGCACGCCCAGGGAAGACCTGCCCGCGCCCGCGCTGCACAGCCCGCTGTTTCGGCCGGATGAAAAGTGCATCCTGACGGGGCTCATGATGCAGACGGCGCTGGCGCTGACCGAAACCGGGATGTAAGGAGAAGACCATGAAAACCAACACACTTTACGACGACAGGGTATTCTTCCTGGAAAACGACGAACTGAGGCCGCTAAAGTACACCGGAAAAGAGCGCACGTTCGAGTACAACGGGAAGTCCCTGCGCCTTCTGAACCAGAGCTGCCCCGAATGGACGCACCCTTATGTCTATACGGCGAGGCCCGGCGACCTGGGCGACAACCTGCACAACTCCGGCTGCGGCATCTTCGCCACCGCGCACCTGATCGACTGGATGACCGGCGAGAAGATCGATGTGGAGGAGCTGGCGGATTTCGCCTGCGCAAACGACGGGCGGGGGGACGACGGCACCGACCGCCCCGAGCTGCTCGCCGCCATGCAGAAAGCGGGAAGACTTACAGCCTTCGGGCTCAGGTACGATTTTGACGGCCTTCTGAACGACCACGAGGCACTGTGGCAGACGATGGCTGCCGGAGGCTGCGCGCTGTGCGATCTCAGGGCGGGGCACATCGTGGCGTTGGCGGACTTTCGGGAGAGGGACGGCGAGCGGCAGCTTCTGGTGATCGACTCCAGCCGCGACAGCATGAACCCCAGCGTCCGGCCCAAAATCCGCGAGATTGTGCACGGCTCCCGGGCTGTGGCCGAATACGTCAATGGACGCGGCG
>JAEVZE010000474.1 GCA_023392395.1 Bacillota bacterium | reverse complement strand
GGCCCGGCCACAGTGTCCAGCCTGTCCGGATTTTTTCCACCAGCGCCTCCAGCGGGATTTCCAGCTGACGGCTCAGGTCAATCAGCTCTCTAGCCTGCTCTGTCAGCAGTTCGTCGCGGATGCGCTGCCGAACCTCAGCGGGCAGCCGCACGACGCTCCTGGCGTTAACGGGCGTTTCGATGACCCCCAATTGCTCCAACTCCGCGAATGCCCGCTGTACCGTGTTGGGGTTCACGCCCAATTGAAACGCCAGCGCGCGCCGGGACGGCGCTTCGTCCCCGTCCTTCAGCGTCCCCTGGGCGAGCATCAGCTTGAAGCGCCGGACGATCTGCGCGTAGATCGGCGCCTGATCGCTCAATACCAGATTTGTGAACGTCAGCTTCATCCGGAGCACACTCCTGCGCCTGCGAAGTCCGAGTGTATTATATCAATAATACACTCCGACGTCAACGGGCGTTCCATATGGCGGGAACCGCCCCGCAAAAACTTGCTTTGTCCGGCCCTGCGGTTTCACTTGTGGGGCTACGGCCCGTTACGACACAGAAAAGCGCCGCCCCTGCGAGCGACGCTTGTGCAGATTCAGCGCATTGGGTTCCATTTGAAGCCGGGCTGACTTATTTGTCCGGTGTCAGCAAAATGGGGACAGCCTGGGCAGTGGCGGCATCTTCCCCTTCGGATTCGATCAGGATGGATACTGTCAGACGATCCGGAAGAATGCCCGTTCCCTCGAGGGCGGCACGGAGGGTGCGAAGGTCGTCCCCTCCATCTTGGATCGTCCGCAGCGCGTTCCCTTGCGCGTCACGCACATCGAGCTCATACCAGCTGTCCCTATCCAGGGCGGTAAATGCGTCGGCCTCCGCGGTCACAGTGACATCGGCATGGACGGCGGACGCGTCCGCTTCGACGCGAACTTTGATCCCGTTGTAAGTACCTTCCCCCGTATAGTGGCGCGTCTGCGCATCGGCGCGAGAGACGGTCGCGGTCATGGCCCCCACCTCCTGCTGCTCAACGGGAAGCTCGTAGCAGTCCTTTCCGTCGAAATAGACGTAGTATGCGCCCTGAAACAGAGGAATCCGGATGTTCAGGCTCTCCCGGTTCCGCGCCGCTTCCGGCAGCGGATTTTTGTATTCGCGGAGCGTGTACCGTCCGCCCTCCGGCGTGGATTCCTGCATCTCCGTTTCCGGCGCCAGATCGATGCCGTCGTCCGTCTCGGTGTGGTCGCTGGGATAGACGGAGTACGACACGATGCCGTAGGGCGTGCCTTTTTCCCGGGCATTGGCAAATTCGGTCAGGATCGACCGATCTGCATCGCTGGACGCCTCAAAGACAGGAAACACATCCAACAACTTGGTCATTCGGGTCAGCTGCTCCTTTGTGGGGTCAAAGCGCTCTATACGGTCGCCATTCTCAACGGAATAGCCGACGAGCAGCGATTGGCCGTCGTAGTAGGCGCTGCGAATGGTGCCCACGGTGGTCCCCAGTTCGCTGCTCTCCACCGTTTTGGGCAATTCCGTTGCCAACGCCGCCTTGGGAGCAATCTCCGCCAGCCGTGCGTCATGCCGCCCAAAGTATTCGAACAAATTGAGGCTTGCTGCCAATGCCACGCCTGCCAGCGCCAACAGGATCACGATGGCCAGCGCCATGCCGACCGTAATCTTCTTCCTCACAACTGGTTCCTCCTCTTGATGGATTCTTTGTCGAATACGCTCCCTGCGTCCGGCAGAGGCGTTAAGGGCGGAGAGCCGGCTGTCCATTGCGTCACGGATCCCCTTATCGTCAATCCGCAAGATACCACACCTCCAATTCCTTTCGCAGCAGCTTCTGGGCCTTCTCCAGCCGGTTGTAAACGGTTGATCTCGACACCCCGAGCGCCCTGGCCGTTTCATCCCCCGAAAGCTGTTGGTACCAGTGCAGAAGTACCACCTCTCGGATTCTGGGCTTCAGAGCCATAATGGCGCGCGTCAAAGTGTCATCCTTCGCGGTGAAAGGCTCGATGCCTTCCGGCAGTTTATCAAGCGTGGCTGACCGGTCGATATGCCGGAACCAGGCGCTGCGCCGTATGTCCTTGCAGGTGTTCATGGCAATGCGCATCAGCCATGTTTTTTCCTGCGATTCTCCCCGAAAACGTTCGAACCCTTTCCAGGCCTTCAGAAAGGTTTCCTGCACTGCGTCTTCCGCAAGAGAAACGTCGCCCAGATAAGCATAGCAAGTGCGCAGCAGGCTGCGCTCCCAGCGACTCATCGCATCTTCCAGCCACAGTTCACGCTCGATTCTTTCCATCGGGCACCTCCTTTCGCTGATTAGACGAGTCAGGCGGTGTGGTTGTCCAGCTTTTCCAGAGTTTTTCCTACTTGATTGTTACACAACTCAATCCACAGCAGTGGCCTTGGTTGGGCAAGGAACGGCCCTCCCCACAAAGAATTTGCGTGTGGGAGAACCGTTCGCCTCGCCCGGGCGTCTTTAGGGTGTGAGAAGCTTCCACACATTGCCAGGCGGGAAGGTGACGGATTTGACCGAGGAGGAATTCGCTGGGCGCGTGGTCGGGATGCGCAAGACGCTCTACCACCTATGCTACGGCTTGCTCCGGCACGAGGCCGACCGGGAGGACGCGGTCAGCGAATGCGTGCGCAAAGCGCTTTTGAAGCGGGAAACCCTCAGGGACAATGGCGCGTTCCGGGCGTGGATGATCCGCATCCTGGTCAACGAATGCCATTCGATCCACCGCCGGGCGGCCCGGGAGACGCTGGTGGACGAGGTGCCCGAACGCGCCGCGCCTTATGATTCGGGGGCGGTCCTCCGGGAGGCCATTCTTTCGCTCCCGGAAAAGCTGCGCCTGCCGGTGATCCTGCACTACATGGACGGCTACCCGCTTTCGGACGTGGCCCGGGCGCTTCGCGTGCCGGAGGGCACGGTCAAGTCCCGGCTGGCCCGGGCGCGGGAACAACTGCGGGATATCCTTTCGGACGAGGAGGCGTGACCCATGCAGGGGAAGTTTCAGTTTGTATTTCCGGAGGCGCCGGAGTCTTTCGACCAGGCGATCCTCCGGGCGCTTCATGAAGAATGCGGCGTGAGGCCGGTTCGGCGCATTGGCCGGAGGCTGCTCATCGCGGCGTGCCTGCTATTCCTTTTGTCCGCCGTGTGCTACGCGGTGGTCAAGGGGCTGGGCATTCTGGACCTGCTCCGGGACAGCGGAGGCGTGCGGCCCGCCCAAAGCGCCGCGCAGCTGGTGCAGCCGCTGCCGGAGCAGACCGGCGGGCAGTTTGACGGCGCGCGCCTGACGGTGGAGGAAGCGCTGACCGACGGCCGCCAGCTCTACTTCACAGCGCGGTTCGTGCCGGACGCGCCCGGCGGCGCGGTGCTGCTGGGCGACGGGGACTCCGCCTCCGGCGAGGCCGAGGAGGCTGGAAAGAGCTTCGCCCAGCTCGCCAAAGAAGCCGGATGCCCGCTGCTCCGAGCGGAGCTTACCAACATTCAGATCGGCGGCGCGGACGCGGAGCACATCGAGGCGGTGGACATGGCGCGGGACGGGGACGCCCTCGTCTACGCCTTTCGCGTGCCCTGCAGCATGAGCGGCGGCGCGCCGCTTCAACTGACGCTCTCCGCCGCGCTGACCGACGTGCTCTCCAGTGGCGAGGGCCGCATCCAGCACCGGGTGCTGACTGCGCAGGTTCGCGTTACCAGCCGCGCGACTGCCTATGCCTGGGACGGCCCGCTGACGCTTCCGGGCTTCGGCTGTGAGATACGGTACGTCCGGCTGACGATAACGCCGGTGGCAACCTACGCGGACGTGGAGTACGCGCCGCTTCCGGGCGCGACCCGCGCCCAGCTGCAGGCGATCTCCAACATGCCCCTTCAGTTCGGGGACACGGCGGGCCGCGCGATTGCGAGCGACCTCGGCGGAGAGGCCGAGCATCAAGGCGGCTTCAACGTGCAGCACGACATCCTGCCCACCTTTGAGGCGCTCCCGGACGGGCTGCTGCTGGGGCCTTACGATGACGAGAACGGCCGGTTTTATGAGAGCGTGACGCTTTCGATTGCGGACGCGAGAAAGGAGACAACCCCATGAAGCGCGCGATGCTTTGGATGTTCCTTCTGACCCTGTGGCTGGTTCCCGCCGCCAGGGCGGCGCAAATTCCCTATCTTTCGGAGTACGACTCCATGTTCTCCGGTGTCAAGGAGGAACTGGAGACCTGCGCGGTCGATCTTCATCAGACGGTCTCCTTCGACGGCGTTTCGATTACCGTCGACCAGATCTGCCTCTCCGAGGACTACGTTCTGGTCTTCTACACCGCCCGCAGCGACAAGGCCCTCTCACTGAACGGCGAGGCGGGCGACCCGGAGCGCTGGCGTATCCTGTGGACCACGCCCGCCTTCTTTGCCACCGCCCCGGGCGGGCCGCGCCTGGGCCTGGGATCCCCCTCCTCGGAGGAAGCCTTCATGCCGGACGAGCGCACCATCCGGGGCTGCGCGCTGGTCGAACTGACAAAGCCCCTATCGAGTTTTGATCAGATCACGCTGAGCGCCCTGGGCTTCGCGGTCGCCAGCGGCCCGGCCGACGAGCGGTTTCAATGGAAGCTGACGGTGGGCCCCGCGCTGCTGGCGGGAAGCCGGTACGAAACCAGCGCGTCGGGGGAGGTCCACACGCCTACCGGCGGGGAATGGAAGGTGGAGGTGCACAGCGTCTCCTTCTCCCCGATGGGCAACCGGATCAACCTGAAGACGGCTTCCTCAAACGGCGGGCCGGTGCAACTGGCGATCCTGGACGATCGGGGGAACTACTTGACGGTTCAAGGGCACAGCGGCACCATGTCCATGGACG
>JAEVZE010000461.1 GCA_023392395.1 Bacillota bacterium | reverse complement strand
GCGCGGTGCCGCCGGGGCAGATGGAGGCGGCATCCTCCCAGGGCTTCGGCTTCATCGGCGCGATGGTGATGATCATCCTGCCGCAGGCGGTCAAGGTGGGCCTGCCGCCGATGACCAACCAGGCGGTGAATCTGATCAAGAACTCGTCGGTGATGGCCATCATCGCGGGCGGCGACCTGATGTACACCGCCGACAGCTGGAGCGGCGACAACCTGATCTACGGGCCGACATTTGTGATGACGGGCCTTCTCTACCTTGCGATCTGCCTGCCGATCTCGCTCCTGGCCAGGTACCTGGAAAGGAGGAGCCTCAAGCATGTTTAGTCAGGTATGGTCCGACGCGTTCCACCGCGTCTTCGCGCCCAAGATCCTGCTGTTCCTGCTGCAGGGCCTTAAAAACACCATGTACATCGCGGTAGTCACCATCGCGCTGAGCCTGGTGCTGGGCACCATCCTGGGTTTGATGCGCTCCGGCAAGGTGAAGCCCCTGAGGGCGCTTGCCGCGATTTACATTGAGATAGTGCGAAACATCCCGCTGACGCTGTTCATCATCGGCATGCGGTTTATGACGAAGCTGCCTCCTCTTGAGAGCGGCATCGCGGCGATGACGGTGTTCACCTCGGCGGTGGTGGCCGAGATCGTGCGCGGCGGGCTCAACAGCGTGCACCCCGGACAGTGGGAGGCGGCGCATTCGCAGGGGTTCGGCTACATCGGCGCGATGCTGTTTGTGATCCTGCCGCAGTCACTCCGGCGCATCCGCTCCCCCCTCACCAGCCAGTTCGTGACCACCATCAAGGACACCAGTTTCTGCGCGCTGGTGGGCACCTACGAGCTGTCCTTTACCTCGAAGATCGCCGCCGCCCACAAGTCCATCGTGACGGCGGAGGACATCCTCTTGATCTACCTCCTGGTCGCGGCGGGCTACTACGTGGTCTGCTCCATTTTCGCGTACTTCGCGCGCAGGCAGAAGGAGCACGTGGGCCAGACGGTGATGAAAACCCCGCAGCAAAGCTGAAAACCAGGACTTTTTAGCCCAGGCGGCATGACCGCCCGGGTTTTTTGTGCCGCCTGTCGCCCAAAAACGACCATCCGTGCGCGCGGGCTGGACGACGCGCGCAGCACCGCCTATACTATCCTTGGGGGAGGGGGAAGCGCATGCAGATCGAGATCATCCTGGACGAGCGCTGCCAGGGGCCCAGGCTGGTGCTCTACACAAGCCAGATGACTGGGGAACTGGCGGAACTGATCAACCGGCTGAGCGAAGACGGCACGCGGCAGATTGCCGCCTGGACCGAGGACCGGGTGGAGCTTTTGCCGCCGGAAGATGTGGTGCGCCTCTACGCCGAGCGCCAGAAAGTGTACCTGGAGACCGACCGCGCACGCTACACGCTGCGCGCCCGGCTGTACGAGGTGGAGGCCCGGCTGGACAAGCGCCTGTTCGCCCGGATCTCGGTGGGCGAGATCGTGAATCTTCGCAAGGTGAAGAGCCTGGATCTGAGCGCTGCGGGGACCATCCAGATCAAGCTCTCCAACGGCGTCACCACCTGGGTCTCCCGGCGGCACATGGCGGACCTGAAAAAGACATTGGGGATTTGAGGTGCGATATATGGTAAAGAAAGTGTTTTTGCGCCTGCTTCTGGGCTTTCCGGCGGGCGTGTTTCTCGGCTACACGATCACGCTGGTCATTTCGATGGTTGATGGCGGCGGCGCGTACCTGCCGGTGGCGCGCGAACTGACGAGGGAGATGGGCTCGGAGGTAAGCGCCGTGCTGACCCAGTACCTGCTGTCGGGACTTCTGGGCGCGGCGTCGGCGGTGGGTTCGCTTACGTGGGAGATGGAGAAGTGGAGCATCACCCGCATGACTGTGGTCCACTTCCTGGTGCTGACGCTTTCGATGCTGCCCATCGCCTGGTTTGCCCACTGGGTGCAGCGCAGCGCCGCGGGGCTTCTGAGCTATATCGGCATCTTCCTGGGCATCTACCTTGTGATCTGGCTGTCGATGTACCTGCCGCTCAAGCGCAGCGTGGCGCGCGTCGCCAGCCGCATGAAGTCGGACGGGCATGGAACGGCCTGAAAATCCGCCTCGGGCCTGCCTTCCTCCGCCAAAAACCATCCGTCATGGTGGTTTTTGGCGCTCTGAAAATATTTCCTGCCGTTCGATTTTCATCGCCCACGCGCTGATGTATACTGATCCCATCAAGGCAGGGGAGGGTTTCACATGGACTTCTACAGTGCGGTCGACACCCGGAGAACCGTCCGGGATTTTGAGGACAGGCCCGTCCCGCGGGAGGTGCTGGAGCGGATCGTGGGCGCGGGGATGAAGGCCCCCAGCAACAACCACATGCGCGAGTGGGAGTTCCTCGTGTTGAACGACCCCGCCGAGCGGTTGCGGGCCATTCGCATGGTGCGGGACGACGTTGGGGAAAAGGAGTCCACCGCCATCGTCGACGCCTGGGGCATGACCGATGAGCGCCAACGGGCGATGTACCTGGACGCCATCCCCAAGCAGCACCGGATGCTTTTGACCGCGGGCTGCCTGATCCTGCCGCTGTTCAAGCAGAACGGGCCGCTTTTGAAGCCGGACTCGCTGTCCGCCCTCAACGGCTTCGCGTCCATCTGGTGCTGCATTGAAAACATGCTGCTGGCCTCCGCCTCGGAGGGCATCCTGGGCGTCACGCGCATCCCGTTCGATTCGGAGATCGCCCACCTGAAGGCGACGCTGGGCATTTCCGAAGGGTACGAGATCGCCTGCTACCTGGCGCTGGGCTACCCCGCGAAGGAGCAACCCGCCATCCGCCAGACGCCGGTGGACATCAAGGCAAAGATCCACGAGAACCGCTGGTAGGGAAGCACCATAGGAAAGGCCAGACAAAAATGGGGCCCCGACGTTTGCAGTCGGGGCCCCGCTTTGTTTACTTCTTCCTGACCGGAAGTTCGATCTCGGTCAGCCAGTCGGCCGGATTTTCCTTGTTCCATATGCCGTCGATGTAGCACTCTCGCGGCAGTTCGTAAAGCTCGTAACCATTCTTCAGCGCCCAGTCGATCGCGAACGCGTAGGTCCGCCCCAGGGCGTCATAGGGGCCGCGGTGATAGGCGCACACCGCCTCCACCGGCTCAAGCTCCGCAAAACGGATCGCCTCGGTCTCCGCGCCCGGCGCGGCCACCGCCTGCGAATAGCGGACGCGGATGTTCTCCTCGCGGTGCTCTCCGTCGAGATAGCAGACAAAGCAGTATCCGGGCGTCACGCTTTCGCTGTTCGGGTTGGCCGAGTGGTACTCCGCCTCCGCGGCTGGGATGAATTCGTTCAGCTCACCGAAGGTTTTGATCACGCCCTCCTTATAAAACACCGTGCAGCCGGGCAGCGTGCGAATGACGGGTTGATCCATGGTTTCTCCCCCTTTCAATCTCTGCATCAGAATGTCCAGGCGGCGCACGCACCCTTCGGCCTCCTCCAGTTCGCGCATCAGGGCCTCCCTGCGCCTTCGCAATACGTCCATCGCGTCCGCGCCCAAGAGAACCTGCCGCACCTCCTCCACCGATAACCCGGCCTGACGAAGCGCGATGACCCTCTGCAGCGGGTACAACTGCGCCGTCGTATACCTCCGGTAGCCGGTCCATTCGTCGACGGCGGCGGGCTTTAGCAGCCCCGTCTCGTCGTAATGGCGCAGCGTCTTGATGGTGGTCTTGGTGAGTTTGGAGAATTCGCCGATGGTGAACACGCGCCCCACATCCCTTCGCACAGACAGCGTACAGCCTCCGGCTGCGGGAGAGTCAACCGCTTCCAGATGGGTTTCTTTGTTAAATCTGATTGATGGATGCCCGTTGCGGGCCGTTCAGGCTCTGCAGCATCTCCTCGATGACCTCGAGCCGCTGTGCCCCCGGAAAGGCCAATTCGCCCCGCACCTCCATGGCTTGAAGTTCTTCCAGGGTGGTCCAGCGGGCGTCCACCGTCTCGCCCGGCTGCAGCGTCAGCTCCCGGATCTCCACATCCCGCCGCAAAAGATACACGTCCGCGAACACGCGGTCCAAGCGGTGCGAATCCACAAACGTCAACGCTTCCGGATCCGCCGGGATGCCGGTCTCCTCCCGGAGCTCCCGCGCCGCGCCTTGGCGGCTATCCTCCCCCGCCAGCACAACGCCACCCATAAACTCCCACTTGCCGGGGTAGAGCTGCTTGCGCCCATCCCGCAGCGTCAGCAGCAGCTCGCCCCGGCTGTTCACCACACACACCTTCACGACGATATGGTACTCCCCCGGCGCGAGCACATCGCCCCTCCGGTGGACGCGGCCCAGTGGGTTCCGGTTTTCGTCGTACAGATCGAAATATTCCATCCATGCCCTCCGTCTTCGGATGCCGCTTGTGCCCCCGAAGCTCAAAATTCGCCGGGGCCTCCAAGGCAGGTCCGCTGAAATCGAACAGGGGCCCTGCGTTTGCGGGGCCCCAGCCCATCCACAAAGTCCCGAAGAGATTCGATCATTTCCGGCGGCCTGTGCGCCGGAAATGCGTTTGTTC
>JAEVZE010000420.1 GCA_023392395.1 Bacillota bacterium | reverse complement strand
GTGAGTTGCGCAGGCCCTGCAAGCCAAGGCTTGCGTCCGGGCCTGCGCGCAAAACGGTATAGGCAACCTGCGACCGCGCATGTCGCTCTCCGGTTGCCTTCTTTCAATCGGTGGGCTTCGGCCCCCGAACCCCCCAGATAAGTCCGGGGTTACAAATACGAATCAATGCCCGTTCGCGGGCATTTTCTCACCCAAAGAAATTCGCCAGAGGTATTGAAATGGCTGCTTTACACAAGGATTTCACCCGTGGCAACATCCTGGGCCACCTGATCCGATTCGGTGCGCCGTTTCTGTTCTCCAACTTCCTGCAGGCGCTGTACAACGTGACCGATATGTTGGTCGTGGGAAATTTTTCCACAACCCAGGCACTGGCGGGCGTGACCAACGGCGGGCAGATCACCAACGTCGTGGTCATGGTGGTGGCGGGGCTGACGGTGGGCGGCACGATTCTGGTGGGCCAATACTATGGCGCGAAGCGGGAGAAGGACATCTCCCGGACCATCGGCACGCTGTTTACGGTGCTGGGCCTTGCGGCGGTCGCGTTTATGGTCGGCATCATCGCGCTGGCCGATCCGGTTCTAAAGCTGATCCAGACGCCGGAGGGCGCCATGGGCGAAGCCCGCGCCTACCTCAAAATCTGCATGCTGGGCAATCTGTTCGTGTTCGGCTACAACGCGGTGTCGGCGGTGCAGCGCGGGCTGGGGGACGCCAACCGGCCGTTGATCTTCGTCGGGATCGCCTGCGTGATCAACATCGTGCTGGACATCTGGTTCGTCAAGGGCTTCCATATGGGCGCGGCGGGCGCCGCCTGGGCGACCATCATCTCCCAGGGCATCAGCGTCGTGCTGGCGGCGGGCTACCTGTCCCGCAAGAAATTCCTGTTTGACTTCAAGTGGAGGAGCTTCGCCATCGACCGGGAGAAGCTGAGGATGATCTTCAAAATCGGCCTGCCCAGTTCCGCGCAGTCGCTGGTCGTGAGCGTGTCATTTTTGACGCTGACCGCGCTCACCAACGGCTTTGGCGAATCCGCTTCGGCGGCGGGCGGCGTGGTGGGCAAGCTCAACAGCTTCGCCATCCTCCCGGTACTGGCCATCCAGCAGTCGATCTCGGCCATTTCCGCGCAGAACATCGGCGCAGGCCGGTACGATCGGGCATTGGAGGCGCTGAAAAAGGGCATCCTGTTTTCGCTGGCGCTGGGCTCTGCCGTATTCGCCATCGTGCAGTTGATTCCCAGCCAGCTGGTTTCGCTGTTCTCCACCGATCCGGCGGTGATCCTGGCGGGCACCGCCTACCTGCGCTCCTTCAGCTTTGACTACCTGCTGGTGCCGTTTGTATTCTCCTTCGGCGGGCTGGTCATCGCGTCGGGGCACACGATGTTTTCGCTGGTTCTGGCGCTGCTCTCGTCCGTGGTGCTCCGCATCCCGGCCGCGTGGCTCCTGTCCAGGGTGATGGGCCTGGCCGGCGTGGGCCTGGGCGCGCCGATTGCGACGCTGGGCTCCAGCTTCATCGGCCTGTGGTTCGTGCTGTCCGGCCGCTGGCGGGTGAACCGCACGGGCATTCGCGCGGTGGAGGCGGTGGAAATAGAGGAAGCCGCCGCGGGCTTTGTGCCGGGCAGCGAAGGCGCCACCGAATCCCTGGAGGATGCTGGAGCGTCATGAACTTCTCCGAAGTGAAGGATTTCCGTCTGTTAAAATTCATTTTAATGAAAAATCCCGCGGGCTTCCGGCAGGAATCCGCGGGGTTTTCATAGAATGAATTATGCTGCGCTGCATAATCGGCGCGGAAAACTTGTCAAATGCGTTGAAAGAAGGTAAACACACATGTCCCTGACGCTGTCCAAGCGCTGTTTGAACATCGCCCCGTCGGTGACGCTGGGCATCGATGCGCGCGCCAAGGCGCTGATTGCAGCTGGAGAAAACGTGATCGGCCTTGCCGCGGGCGAGCCCGATTTTGATACGCCCGAGTACATCCGCGATGCCGCCAAGTATGCACTGGACCACGGCATGACCCGGTACACGCCGGTGGCCGGTACGGTCAAGCTGCGGGAGGCCATCTGTAAGAAGCTGAAGGACGACAACGGCCTTAGCTACACGCCGGGCGAGATCATCGTCTCCGGCGGAGCGAAGCATTCGCTGTTCACCGCGCTGGCCGCGATCCTGAACCCCGGGGACGAGGTGCTGTTGCCCGCACCCTGCTGGGTCAGCTACCCCGAGATGGTGCAGATGAACGACGGCGTGTGTGTCATGGTGCCCGGAAAGGAAGAGGACGACTTCCTGGTAGGCGCGGAGCAGCTGGCTCCCTACGTCACGCCCCGCACCAAGGCACTGATCCTGAATTCCCCCAACAACCCCAACGGCTGTGCGTGGCCCAAGGCAGTGCTGGAAGGCATCGCCAAGCTCGCCGTGGAGAAGGGCTTCTACGTGATCTCCGACGAAATCTACGAAAAGCTGCTCTACGAGGGCGAGCACGTGTCCATCGCGTCGCTGTCGCCTGAGATCAAGGCCCAGACCATCGTGGTCAACGGCCATTCCAAGTCCTACGCCATGACCGGCTGGCGCATTGGCTACGCCGCGGGCCCTAAGGCTGTGATCGACCTGATGGCCGCCCACCAGAGCCACGCCACCTCCAACGCCAACTCCGTCGCGCAGCACGCCGCGATGGCGGCGCTGTCCAGCGGCGAGGATATCATCGCCGCCATGGCCAAGGAGTTTGACGTCCGCAGGAAACTGATGCACAACTTAATCCAGGAGATCCCGGGCCTGTCCTCGCGGCTGCCCAAGGGAGCGTTCTACACCATGCTGAACATGTCAGGCGCGGTGGGCAAAGCCCTGCCCGGCGGCAAGATCATTCAGGACTCCGACGACTTTGCCGCCCAACTGCTGGACTCCGTCAAGGTGGCCGTGGTGCCCGGCAAGGCCTTCGGCGCGCCCTTCCACGTGCGCCTGAGCTATGCCACCTCTCAGGACAAGATCAAGGAAGGAATGGCCCGCATCGCGTCCTTCATGTCGCAGCTGGGGTAACGAAGAGGACGCCGGAGGAACGCCGGGGCTCCGCCCCGGGCCCCGCCAGAGGAAATGATTTCCTCTGGACTCCTCACAAAAGGATTTATGGACAAGAGCCGCTGTGCCCCATCGGGTGCGGCGGCTTGAGTTTTGGAAGGGATTGCAAAGGAAGCCGGGAAAGGGCACGAAGAATTTCACGGACGGTTGAAACCTGGAAATGCGGCTTTTGAGCGTGGCCCCTTGAGCGGTGGTGGGGCTTTATGGTATGATGGCTTACGTAATGGATACGAGGAAGGGGTATTACCATGAGTCAGACCCAGGGAAATGTATACAGAATGCGCAGAGGGCCGGGCGTGAAGCTGATCATCGTTCTGGTCATCATTGTCGCGGTCATCGTGGCGCTGGTTTCACTGGCGCCCTACACGGTCGTGCCGACCGGCTTTACCGGCATCGTGACCACCTTCGGCCACTTGGAGAATTATACGCTGCCGGAGGGCTTTCACCTGAAGAGCCCGGTGCAGCAGGTCATTCTGATGAACACCCGCACCCAGAAGGCCTCCCTCACGCTGCAGGCGTTCTCCAAAGACATCCAGCAGGTGGACGTGGTCTGCTCGGTCAACTACGCCGTGATGAAGGACACCGTGCGGGACCTGTACTTGAATGTCGGTGTCGATTACTACAATCAGATCATGGACAACCGCATTCAGGAGAGCGTGAAATCGGTGTTCACCAAGTACACCGCCGAGAACCTGATCGGCGCGCGGCTGACGCTGGCCGACCAGGTCAAGGAGCTGCTGAAGCCGTTTATGGAAGCCAAGGGCATCACGATCGAGGCGGTGGCCATTGAGAACATCGACTTCACCGACGCCTTCACCGACGCCGTTGAGAAAAAACAGGTGGCGCTGCAGACCAAGCTGCGCGTGGAGACCGAGCAGGCCCAGCAGGTGAGCGTTGAAAAGGCCGCCGCCGAGCGCCGCGTCATCGCCGCCAACGCCGAGGCGCAGGAGCGCTCCATCTTTGCCGAGGCTGACGCCAAGGTGGTCCGCATCCAGGCCGATGCCGCCCGGTACGCCGGCGAGCAGGATGCCGCCAAGAACCAGGCCCTCGCCGCTTCGCTGACGGACGAGTTCATTCAGTACCTCAAGGTCACCCGCTGGAACGGCAGCGTGCCGCAGGTGCAGTTGTCCGGCGGCGAGGCCTACCCGGTCATCAACCTGCAGCCCACCGCCACGCCGGAACCCGCCGCGACGGTTAAGCCTGCCGCGACGCCTCAGCCGTAACCCACGAACCATAATAAGCGCCGGGCGGAGCGAAAATGCTCTGTCCGGCGCTTTTTCGTCGCCCCGCGATGTTCGTGTTGATACCAGCCTCTCGTCGCACTTTGACCCGCAAAATGTCAGCGCTAGCGGACATTTCCCTTTGTGCGGGGTCCAGGGGAAATCATTTCCCCTGGCGGGATTCAAAGGGCAGAGCCCTTTGGCATAACCCCCGTTTCCCCACCCGGCGTATCCCCCGTTTCCCCCCGCAATTGACGGCTGGCGCGCCTTGCTGCTATAATGGGCGGGACGCGGC
>JAEVZE010000331.1 GCA_023392395.1 Bacillota bacterium | reverse complement strand
CCACTTGATCGAGTAGAGAAGGTCGGGCACCCGCGCGCGCGACCAGCCCGTCAGCGGGTGCTCGTCTATCGCCTTCGCGACGTACTCGAAATACCGCCTGGCGAACGGGATGACTCGTTCGTCGCCTGTGATTTCCTGGTACTGGGTGAGCACCTTGAGCATGACATACCGCGACCAGTAATCGGTTTGCGTGGCTTGAGGCCCGAAGTTGCCGTCGGCATTCTGGCTAGCCAGCGTCCATTCGACAAAGCGCATGCACAGAGTCCAGCGATTCTTGTCGTTCAGGTAATGGGATAGGGGCAGGAGCCCGTCAACGTAGTAGGGCGCCCGCTCCCAATTTTCTCCGGTTCCGCCGAGCCATCCGGAATAGCTGCCGACGCTGTCCCATGTTTCGTGCAGCCTCCCGCTCAGGCCGTCCATTTGAATTTGCAGCTGGCGCTTTAGCCAGCCTTCCGGGCGGATTTCGGGAAGGTTCAGTTTTCCAAACGCCTTGTGCGCCATGATTCCTCCATATGCACTCCCTAGCATATTGCGCCTAACGCGGACGGTGCCTTCAGAGAATTTCTGGGTGAATGGGCAGGCGCGCTTCCAGCGCGCAGTACGTCGGGAAGGCGGCGTGAGGCTCTGTCTGATACCAGTAGGCGGTGCTGGACCAGTCGTCCGAACGGCGGTTGGCGTGCCCGTGCTCAATGGTCACCCGGATGCTCTTTTCAAACATCACAGGATCCTGAATGTGGTAGCGGTAGTAGGTAAGCTTGTCCTTCCAGTTTTCTCCGCCTGATGCGATGATGCCGTGATACGGCGCTGAATAGTTTTGAGTGGGACACCAGGCCATGTTGACGTAGTCTTCGGTGCCGGTTCCGTGCAGCTCGGGCGGCCATTCCTCCCCGTCTATGAAGATCATGTCGTCGCCTTCGCCCGGCCAGTCCCACTGCGCCGTGTCGCGCAGATTGTGTATGTTGAGGTTGCAGCCCACATAGTGCCCGCGCCCCTGCGCCTCCAGGATGACGTAATTGCCCGCGCCGGTCCGGTTTTCCCCGCCAAAGAGCCATTCACGGTTGGTCAGCCCATCGTCCGGGATGCCGTCGGTGGGGTACTCGCGGCGGAACTGCGCGTGAAAGCGTAAAAGGCCCTCGGGCAGCGCGTCATACGCCTCGTAATCAATGTAGAAATAGACGGTCATGGCCTCGCGGCATTCGTTTTGCATCGTGATGATCGCCGATTCGAACGGCATCGGAAACCAGCAGTTGAACCCCTTTCCATCCTCCGGGCTCATCTGCAGCGGCGCGGAGACGAAGTTTCGCGTCATGCCGTGCCCCATGCCAAAAAAATCGCCGACCGGCGCTTCGACGCTGGGCGTTTCTTCGCCGTCCCAGAACATCCTCAGCGTCATCTTGCGGAGATAATCCTGCTCCTTTTCCCGGCTGTCGGTGGCGATGGTCATCCAGATGTGGGTGATCATGCCCGGGCCTGAAGGGCGCGCAAGCGTCAGTACCTCGCCCGGCGCGATGTGCACCCGGTCATCGTTGCCGCCCCGGCGGTCGTAGGAGGATGCCCGCCGGCGGCGTCCCTCGCGCCGGTAGGCGATGGTCGAAAGCGAGGCGGGATAGAGAAAGTCCTTCATTGCGCTCACCTCTATATGATAACTCGGGTTGTTGCCCCTCTCACCCTTTGACAGCCCCCGCGGTCAGTCCGCCCGCGATGTACTTCTGCACAAAGGCGAACATCAGGATCGTGGGCAGGATCGATACGACGATGCCGGCCGCCAGAGATCCCCAGTTGATGTCGTACTTCAGGATGAACGAGTTGAGCGCCACCGGGATGGTCTTGTACGCCTCCACATCGATAAACATGATCGCCAGGAAGATTTCGTTCCAACACTGCACGAATACGAACATGAAGGTGGCCGCGATGCCTGAGGCCATCACTGGCATCACGATGCGGATCAGGCTTTGGATCCGGTTGCAGCCGTCGATCTGGGCGGCCTCTTCCAGAGAGCCGGGAATACGTTGGAAAAAACCGCGCAGCGTGACCGTGCAATAGGGGATGTTCATCACCGCGTAGCAGATCATGAGCGATGCGGGATGGTTGATCAGGCCCAGCCGGCTCATGATCGTGTACAGCGGCGCGAGAATGATGAACATGGGCACCATCTGCGTAAACAGGAAGGCGAACAAAAGCGCCCCCTTGCCACGGAACGTAAAGCGTGCCAGCACGTACGCGCCCATGATGGCGCAGAGCATCGAGCCGCCCGCGCCGACCAGCGACACGATCAGGCTGTTGGCGAAGTAGGTGCCAAAGGAGGAGATGTCGAAGAGTTCAATATAGTTCGCGGCGGTGGGGCTATTGGGCCAGTAGCGCACGGGGAAGACATAGATCTCCGTCTTTCCCTTGAGCGAGGTCAGGAAAATCCAGATCAGCGGAAACAGGATGACCGCCAGAACCATCGCCAGTGCGACTGCCCGGAACGTTTCCGAGGCTCCGCTTTCCAGTGCAACCCTTCTTTTCTGCGTCATCAGAAATCCCCCGATTCTTCAAACCTGGTCATAGCCAGGTAGAACATCGTATAGGCCGCCAATATTCCCATGATGACCACGCCGACCGCCGACGCCTTGCCGTAGTCCTGCGCGTTCATCACAAAGCTCATCATGTAGGTAGACAGGATGTGGGATGAGTTGGCCGGCCCGCCCTGCGTCATGCCGTAGATCAGATCCGGGAAATTCAGGATCCAGATGACGCGCAAAAGCGTCGTCAGAATCAGCGTGGGCTTGATGTAGGGCAGCGTCACACGGCCAAAGCGCTGCAGCTTCGTCGCGCCGTCGATCTCGGCGGCCTCGTACAGCTCCTCCGGAACGCCGCGAAGCGCCGCCTGAATCATGATGGCGAAAAAGGCTATGCCGTACCACACGTTGGCGGCGATGCAGCTCCACAGCGCGTAGTTGACGTTGGCCAGGAAGGGCAATTGCTTGCCAATGATGCCTAGCCGCATCAGAATGTCGTTGATCGCGCCCGACTGGCCGTTGAAGAGCCAGCGCCAGATCAGGCCGATCAGAAAGCCTGAGATGGCCCAGGGGACGTAGACCAGCCCCTGGTACACGCCCGAACCGGGGAATCGCTTCTTCAAAAGCAGCGCCAGCGCAAAGCCCAGTGTAAACTGGAAAAAGAGCGATACGAAGACCCACCGCACCGTGTTGCCCGCGATCATCGAAAAATCGGGGTCGGCGAATATCTCGGCGAAATTCTGAAGGCCGATGAATGCGCGGTCGTAGATGTTCCACATCGTGTATTTCTGGAATGCCATGATGAAGCCGCGCGACAGCGGATAATACGTGAAGGAGAGGATGGCCGCGATTCCAGGCAGGAGCATCAAAAAGATAAAGCGGCTGCGCGCACCGCGGCGCCTGTGCATGGCCGCGCCGGGTGCCAGAGAGCGGTTTTTCACCATGACGGTTGCACCTCCGGTATGGAAGATACGGCATGGGGCAGCGAAGGAG
>JAEVZE010000289.1 GCA_023392395.1 Bacillota bacterium | reverse complement strand
CTACTGGTTCGTGGAACGCGCGGACGTGGGCGGCATCGATTGCCTACTGTCCCGCACCGGCTACACCGGCGAATTCGGCTACGAGCTGTACGTGCAAAATGAAGACGCGCCCGCGCTGTGGACGATGCTGCTGGAAAAGGGCCGGGACATGGGGCTGATCCCCGCGGGCCTGGGCGCGCGGGATACGCTGCGCCTGGAGGCGGCGATGCCGCTGTACGGCCACGAGATGGACGAGAGCGTTTCGCCGCTTGAGACCGGCCTGAACTGGGCGGTCAAGGCGGAAACGCATGACTTCATCGGCCGCGAGGCGATGCTGAAAAAGGGCTCCCCCCGCGCTCGCGTCGGCCTCAAGGCCACCGGCAAGGGCATCCTTCGGGAGCATCAGGCGGTCTACCGCGATGGAAAGGTGATCGGCCAGACCACCAGCGGCACGCACCTGCCCTTCATCGGCGCGGCCTGCGCGATGGCTCTGGTGGAAAGCGGCAGCGTAAAGACGGGCGATACGGTGGAAGTGGACGTGCGCGGCCGGATGGTGACCGCCGGAATCGTCCCGCTCCCCTTCTACAGCAAGGCCAAGTAGGTCGACATTGTACATATTATAAGGAGGTCTTCGCCATGCTCACCCCTGAAAACCTGAAGTACTCCAAATCCCACGAGTGGATCGAAACCCTGGAAGGCGGCGCGGCGCGCGTCGGCATCACCGATTACGCGCAGTCCCAGCTGGGCGACATCGTGTTCGTCAACCTGCCCTCCCCCGGCGACGAAGTGACCGCGGGCGGCAGGCTGGCCGACGTGGAATCGGTCAAGGCGGTTTCGGACATCTTCAGCCCGGTGTCGGGCAGTGTGCGCGCAGTCAATCCGGAACTTGAAAACGCGCCCGAGGCCATCAACCAAAAGCCCTATGAGGCCTGGATTTGCGAGATCGAAAGCGTGGGCGAGACCGAGGAGCTTCTGGACGCCGCCGCCTACCAGGCCTTCTGCGAGGAGGAAGGCTGATGGGCGGGTATCTGCCGTCGTCCCAGGCGGAGCGCGAAGCCATGCTGCGGGAACTGGGCCTTGACGACTATTGCGGGTTGTACCGCGCCGTGCCGGATGGACTGGTCGTCGAACGCCTGAACATCCCCGAGGGGATGGGCGAACTGGAAGTATCCCGGGAAATGCGCGCGCTGGCCGCGAAAAACACGGTCTACCGTTCGATCTTCCGGGGCGCGGGCGCGTACAATCACTACATCCCGTCCATCGTCAAGCAGGTGACCTCCAAGGAGGAATTCGTCACCGCCTACACGCCCTACCAGGCGGAGATCAGCCAGGGCATTCTGCAGTCCATCTTTGAATACCAGACGCTCGTCTGCGAACTGACGGGTCTGGACGCCTCCAACGCATCGGTATACGATGGCGCAACCGCCGCGGCGGAAGCCGTCGCCATGTGCTGTGATAAGAAGCGCCCCCGCGCGCTGGTGGCCGCAAGCTGTAGCCCCCAGGTCAAGGCGGTGCTGGCCACCTACTGCGAGGGCTACGGCTACCATCTGGACGAAGTGCCGGAAGTGGACGGCCGCACGGACCCGGACGCGCTGAAGGCGCTGCTAGGCCCGGACGCCGCCTGCCTGGTGCTGCCCTCCCCCAACTTCCATGGCCTGATCGAGGATGCGGAGGCGCTGGGCGCGCTTACCCACGCGGCGGGCGCGAAGCTGATTCTCTCCGTCAACCCCATCGCCTGCGCGCTGTACAAATCCGCGGGTGAACTGGGCGCGGACATCGCGGTGGGCGAAGGCCAGCCGCTGGGCATGCCGCTGTCCTTCGGCGGGCCCTACCTGGGCTTCATGGCGGCAAAGGCGGATCTGATGCGCAAGCTGCCCGGCCGGATCGTCGGCGAAACGACCGATCACCACGGAAACCGGGCGTTCGTCTTGACGCTGCAGGCCCGCGAGCAGCACATCCGGCGCGAGAAAGCCGGGAGCAATATCTGCTCCAATCAGGCGCTGTGCGCCATGACCGCCTCGGTCTACGCCGCAGCGATGGGCGCGGAAGGGCTCCGGGAAGTCGCCCGCCAGTGCCACTTCAAGGCGGAGTACCTGGCGTCGAAGCTGGCCCAGATCGGCTATCCCCGGCGGCATCAGGGCGCGTTCTTCCACGAGTTCGTGACGGAGACCCCCGTCCCCGCCGAAGCGGCGCTGTCCGCGCTCGCGGCCAAGGGCATCCTGGGCGGGCTCCCGGTGGAGGGCGGCATCCTGTGGTGTGCCACCGAAATGAATTCAAAGGCCGACATCGACGAGCTGGTCGATGCGCTGAAGGAGGTGCGCGCGTGAAGCTGCTGTACGAAAAGGGCGCGCCCGGCCGCGCGCTGTCCATTCTGCCCAAGCTGGACGTCCCGGCGGGCGAACTTGAAGAAACCCTGCTGCGCAAAAGCGCGCCGCGGCTGGCGCATCTCAGCGAGACCGAAATCAGCCGCCACTATACCCAGCTTGCCGGCCGTACCCACGGCGTCAACGACGGGTTCTACCCGCTGGGCTCCTGCACCATGAAGTACAACCCCAAGATCGACGACGAGATGGCCGTGCTGCCCGGCTTTTCCGGCATCCATCCGCTGCAGCCAGCCGAAGATGCGCAAGGCTGCCTGGAAGTGCTGGACAAGCTGCGCGAAACCCTCTGCGAAGTGACCGGCATGGACGACATGACCTTCCAGCCCGCGGCGGGCGCCCACGGCGAGCAGACGGGACTATTGATGATCAAGGCCTACCACAAGCTGCGCGGTGACAGCGCCCGGACGAAGGTCATCGTGCCAGACTCCGCCCATGGCACCAACCCCGCCTCCGCCGCGATGGCCGGTATGACGGTGGTCTCCATCCCCTCCGGTCCTGACGGCTGCGTGGACCTTACGGCGCTCAAGCGCGCGGTGGGGCCAGACACGGCGGGGCTGATGCTGACCAACCCCAACACGCTGGGCATCTTCGACCACAACATCCAGGAGATCACCCGGATCGTACACGAGGCGGGCGGTCTGTGCTATTACGACGGCGCGAACCTGAACGCCGTCATGGGCGTGGTGCGGCCGGGGGACATGGGCTTTGACGTGGTGCACCTGAACCTGCACAAGACTTTCGCCACCCCCCACGGCGGCGGCGGGCCGGGCGCGGGCGCGGTGGGCGTCAAGGAGTGTCTTGCGCCGTTCCTGCCGGGACCGCAGGCGAAAAAAAACGAGGGCGGCTACCGCTTTGTCACACCTGCGCACTCCATCGGCGCGGTCAAGGCATTCTACGGCAACTTTCTGGTGGTGGTGCGGGCGCTCGCCTACGCGCTTGTCCTGGGCGCGGACGGCATGAAGCTCGCCGCAACCACGGCGGTTTTGAACGCCAACTACATGATGGCGAAGCTGCGCGGAAAGTACGACATGGCCTCCGGCGAGATTTGCATGCACGAGTTTGTGATGTCGCTGGAAAAGCTCAAGAAGGAGACCGGCGTCAGCGCGCTCGACGTGGCCAAGGCGATGCTGGATGAGGGAATTCATCCGCCGACCATGTACTTCCCGATGATCGTGCACGAGGCGCTGATGGTGGAGCCCACCGAAACCGAGTCCCGCGAAACGCTGGATGAGGCGGTAGAACTGCTCATCGCGATCCATGACCGCGCGTATGCCGACCCCGAGGGTGTCAAGGCCTGCCCGGTCAAAGCGCCCATCGGCCGCCCGGACGAGGTGGCCGCCGCCCGGAACCCGAAGATCCGCTACCAGTTCCCAGAATAAAAAACCGTACCGGCAAGGCCCCGCGCGAAAGAAAGCGGGCCTTGCCGCTTTTTGTTGCGCGAAAGCCTCGCATTTCCTGTTTCAAAAACCCAGAAGGCGGGGAAATATAGAGCAAATCCAAGGAGGTGCTCTTCAATGAAGAACAAGACAATCGGCGTATTCGTCGGCAGCCTGCGCAAAGGCTCTTTCACAAGGTCGGTAGCGGATTACCTGGTCAAGGTCGCGCCCGGCAACTTTGAATTCAAATTCCTGGACATCGGCAATCTGCCGCTGTACAATCAGGATCTGGAAGAAGATGCCCCCGAGGCGTGGACCAAGTTCCGCGCGGACGTCAAAACACTGGACGGCTTCCTGTTTATGACGCCGGAGCATAACCGCTCGGTCCCTGCGGCGCTCAAAAACGCGCTGGATGTGGGCTCTCGGCCCTACGGCTACAGCGTCTGGAACGGAAAGCCCGGCGCGATCGTCAGCGTCTCGCCCGGCGCGCTGGGCGGCTTCGGTGCCAACCATCACTTGAGGCAGGTGTTGACTTTCGTAAACGTGCCCGTGATGCAGCAGCCGGAAGCCTATGTCGGCAACGTCATGGCATCCCTTGACGAGAAGGGTGACGTGGTCGTCTCCGGTCTCCAGGATTTCCTGAAGCAGTACATGGACGCTTTCGTCCAGTGGATCAACCGACTTTCCGCCGATTGACCTCCCATAAAATTTGGGCCGCCCTTTCAAACAAAGGGCGGCCCTTTATTTTGCCAGCAAACCTCGTCGTACCTTCTGATCGCCCCCGGCGACCCGTGCGCCGGGGACGCGTTTTATCCACCAGGCGCACACTGGTGGATAAAACAATCCCTCAAGCCAGTGAGCCGGAAATTCTTCAGAATTTCCGGCTCACGCAGTTTTTCTTCCTTGGCGTTGAGAAACCATCGTGGTTTTTCAACGCCTCATTTATGCCGCAGTCAGATCGATCTCTCCATAGGTCGAAGACTGCTTCACCCGCACGAACCCCAGGCGCAGAAGCTCCAAGAGCGCCAGGAACACGCTGACCAGCTCGATCGTGCCGGGCGCGCCGTCAAACAATTCCGAAAACCGGGCGCTGCCCCGTTTCAGCCGCTTCTGGATGCGGGCCATGCAGCCGTTCATGGTGAACTCGTCCTTGCGGATCTCGTGGTGGATCGCCCGCTGGGCGTCCTCATGGGCTTCGACCCGCTTCAAGACCCGCTCAAACGCACGGGTCAGCGCCTCCAGCGTCAGCCCGGTCAGTTCGTAGGTGGGCGGCGGCAGCGGATATTCCTCAGGAAGCTTCGTCAGCCGTTCCCGCGCCTCTTTTTCCAGGCGCTGCATCCGCTCGCCCAACTCTTTAAACGCCTTGTACTCCATCAGGCGGCGGATCAGCGCCTCCTCCGGCGTCTCCTCCTCGCCCTCCGGCGCGCGGGGCGGAACGGGCAACAGCGTCCTGGACTTGATCTCCAGCAGCGTCGCCGCCATCTGTAAAAATTCGCTGGCCGAATCCATATCCAGCTCGTCCACGCCCGCCATCGATTCCAGATACTGTTCGGTAATCTCTGAAAGAAAGATGTCCTTGATGTCGATCTTGGCGCGGGAGATCAGCGTCAGGAGCAAATCCAGCGGGCCGTCAAACTGCTTGAGCGATACGACGTACATGCGCTTCCCCCTAGAT
>JAEVZE010000280.1 GCA_023392395.1 Bacillota bacterium | reverse complement strand
GCCGGGAAGAACGTCGATCCGGCGCTGAAGACGCTGCTGACGCAGGCCGCGGAGAACATCCGCGCGTTTCACGCGTCTCAAATCCGCACCGGCTTTATGCTGTCTGGCAAACCCGGCGTAGTGCTGGGGCAGATGATCCGGCCCCTCGAACGCGTGGGGCTGTACGTGCCGGGCGGCACAGCTAGCTACCCGTCGAGCGTGCTCATGAACGCCATCCCCCCGCTTCTTGCGGGCGTCGGCGAGCGCATCATGGTCACCCCGCCGGGAAAAGACGGCAAAATCGCGCCCGCCATCCTGACCGCCGCGCGCATCGCGGGCGTCAGCCGCGTGTTCAAGTGCGGCGGCGCGCAGGCGGTGGCGGCACTGGCCTATGGCACGCAGTCCATCCCCAAGGTAGACAAAATCGTCGGCCCCGGCAACGCCTACGTGGCGGCGGCCAAGCGGCAGGTGTACGGCCTGGTGGACATCGACATGATCGCGGGGCCCAGCGAAGTGCTGGTCATCGCGGACGATCCAAAGGATGCCGGGTTCGTCGCCTGCGACATGCTGGCCCAGGCGGAGCACGACGCGCTGTCCGCGGCCATCCTGATCACCCCCTGCGAACGTCTGGCCATTTTGGTGCGCGACCGGCTGGAAGCGGAGATTGCGAAGATGCCCCGGGCTGAGATCGCGCGCAAATCCATCGATGAAAACGGACGCATCGTGCTGGTGGAGAACCTTCTGGAAGCGGTGGCGCTCTCCAACGTGATCGCGCCGGAGCACCTGGAACTGTGCGTGGACGCACCTTACGAGCTCCTTGGCGCGGTAAGGAACGCAGGCAGTGTATTCCTGGGCAGGCATGCGCCGGAGGCGCTGGGCGACTACTGGGCGGGCCCCAACCATACGCTGCCCACCGGCGGCGCGGCCCGCTTCTCCTCGCCGCTGTCGGTGGACGACTTCGTGAAGAAGACGCAGTACATGAGCTACGACCGCGCGGCGCTCTCCGGCGCAAAGGACGCCATCGTGCGTTTGGCCCAGGCCGAAGGTCTGTACGCCCACGCGCGCTCCGTCGCGGTTCGCTTTGAGGAGGAACCATGAGCCGCTTTTTAGGCAAAGGACATCAGGCGCTCACCGCCTACACGCCGGGCGAGCAGCCGAGGGTGAAGCTGATCAAGCTCAACACCAACGAAAGCCCCTACCCTCCATCGCCTGATGCCGTCCGCGCGCTGTCGCCGGAGGCGATGGAAGCATGTCGGCTGTACAGCGACATTCCTGCCCGCGACCTTTGTGAGGCCACCGGCGAATTCTACGGCGTGGACCCGGCGAACGTTTTGTACTCGAACGGCTCCGACGAGGTCCTGGCGTTCGCGTTCCAGGCCTTTGGCGAGGCGGGCGTCTCCTTCCCGGACATCACCTACGGCTTCTACCCGGTGTGGACGCAATTGTACGGCCTGCCCGCTCGCATCATCCCGGTCAAAGAGGACTTCTCCATCGACCTCACTGAATACCGGGGCGGCGGCCTGATTGTGATCGCCAACCCCAACGCGCCCACCGGCATCGCGCAGTCGCTTGCAAAGATCGAGGCGCTGATTCAGGCCAACCCGGACACCGTGGTGCTGATCGACGAGGCCTACGTGGACTTTGGCGCCCAGTCGGCCATCCCGCTGGTGGAAAAGTACGACAACCTGGTCGTGGTGCAGACGTTCTCCAAGTCCCGGTCGCTGGCCGGGGCGCGGCTGGGCTTTGCGGTGGCGCAGCCCCACCTGATTCAGGACCTGAACCGCATTAAGTGCTCCTTCAACCCCTACAACGTGGGCACGCCCGCGCAGCTGATGGGCGCGGCGGCCATGCGCGACCGGGACTACTTTGAAAAGACCCGCACCGCCATCATCGAAACCCGGGAATGGGCCCGGGCGGCGCTTCAAGGTCTGGGCTTCACGGTGCTGCCCTCCTCGGCCAACTTCCTGTTCGCCCGCCCGCCAAAGATCTCAGGAGAGGCGATGCAAAAGACGCTCCGCGAGCGGAGCATTCTGGTCCGACGGTTCGATATTCCCCGCATCCGAGACTTCCTGCGCATCTCCGTCGGCGCGCCGGGGGACATGCGCGCGCTGATCGACGCCGCACGAACCATTCTGGAGGAATCCACATGAGAGAAGCAAGCGTTTCCCGCAAGACCGCCGAGACCGACATCCAGCTGAAGCTCAATCTGGATGGCAGAGGCGCGTCCACCATCGATACCGGCTGCGGGTTTCTGGACCACATGCTGACGCTCTTCGCGTTCCACGGCCGGTTCGACCTGACGGTTCAATGCACGGGCGATACGAAGGTGGACGACCACCACACGGTGGAGGACATCGGCATTGCGCTGGGCCGGGCATTCTCCGAAGCCCTCGGCGACCGGGCGGGGATATTCCGCTACGGCAGCTTCTTTCTGCCGATGGATGAGGCGCTGGTACTGTGCGCGCTCGACATCAGCGGACGGACGCACCTGGAGTACGATCTGACCCTTCCCTCCCAGAAGATCGGCACCTTCGACACCGAGCTGGGCCGGGAGTTCTTCCTGGCGGTGGCGCGGGAATTGAAGCTGACGTTGCATCTGAAGCAGTTCTCCGGCCTCAATAGCCATCACATTTTGGAGGCGGCGTTCAAAGGCTTCGGCCGCGCGATGAAGCAGGCGGCGGCCATCGACCCGGACGCGCGAGGCGGCGCGGCGTCCACGAAAGGCGTACTGGTATGATCGCGATCATCGATTACGGCGTTGGCAACCTGTATTCTCTCAGCCGTTCGCTTTCCTCGCTGGGCCTTGAAAACAAGGTGACGCGGGATGAGGGCGAACTCCGCGCGGCGGACAAGATCATCCTGCCGGGCGTGGGCGCGTTTGGCGACGCGATGGCAAAGCTCGTCGCCACCGGCCTTGTCCCGGTGGTCAAGGAAAGGGCCGCTGCGGGCGTGCCGCTTCTGGGCATCTGCCTGGGAATGCAGCTGCTATTTCAGAAAGGCTACGAATACGGCGAGCACGACGGGCTAGGGCTCCTGACCGGCGAAGTGCGCGCCATGATTGACGACCTGCCCGACGGGCTGAAGGTCCCCCACATCGGCTGGAACGCGCTCAACATCCGCCGCGAGTGCGCCATTCTGAAGTACGTGCGCGAAGGCGACTGCGTGTACTACGTGCACTCCTTCTACGCCAAGGATTGCGAGGATGAGACCATCGCCACCAGCGAATACGGCGTGCCGGTCCCCGGCGTCGTGCAAAAGGTGAACGTGTTCGGCACCCAGTTCCACCCGGAGAAGAGCGGGCGCGTGGGGCTTTCGATCCTGAAGGCGTTCGGGGAGGTACCCGCATGATCCTCTTTCCCGCCATCGACCTTCGGGGCGGCCGCGTGGTGCGGCTGACCGAAGGCGACTATGACCGCATGACCGTCTACGGCGAGAACCCCGTGGAGACCGCCAAATCCTTCCGCGCGGCGGGCGCGACCCACCTGCATGTGGTGGACCTGGACGGCGCGAAGGACGGCGCGCAGATGAACCTTCCGGTGATCTCTGAAATCGTCCGGGAAACCGGCCTGTTCGTGGAGGTGGGCGGCGGCGCGCGGGACGAGGCAAGCGTCGAGCGCTACCTGGAAGCGGGGGTTTCCCGTGTCATCCTGGGCACGATGGCGGTGGAAAAGCCGCTCTTGATGGAAGCCCTCGCGGCAAAGCATCCCGGCAAGATCGCCGCGGGCGTGGACGCCAAGGGTGGCCTCGTGGCTATCCACGGCTGGCGGACGCTGACGGATATCCCGGCGCTGGACTTTTTGAAGAGCCTTCCGGGGCGCGGCGTTCCCTGCACAATCTACACCGACATCTCCACCGACGGACAGCTTTCCGGCACCAACCTGCCTGCCTTCTGGGACGCGGCCCGGATCAAGGGGCTGGATGTGGTCGCCTCGGGCGGCATCACCTACGAGCGGGAGCTGACCGCGCTCCGCGATCTGGGCCTGTACGGCGCGATCATCGGCAAGGCGCTCTACGCGGGAAAGCTGGACCTCTCCCGCGCGCTGGAACTGGTCAAGGAGGGCGACGCATGATTACCAAGCGCATCATCCCCTGCCTGGACGTGCGGGACGGGCGGGTGGTCAAGGGCACCAATTTTGAGTCCATCCGCGACGTGGCCGACCCGGTGGAGATGGCCGCGTTCTATAACGAAAGCGGCGCGGACGAATTGGTGTTCTACGACATCACCGCCTCCTATGAGGGGAGAAAACTCTTTTCGGACATCCTCTTGCGCACGGCAGCGGAGGTATTCATTCCGCTCACGGTGGGCGGCGGCATCAATGACCTGGACGACTTCGACCGCGTGCTCAAGGCGGGCGCAGACAAGGTATCGGTCAACTCCGGCGCGATCCGGGATCCCTCCCTGATCGGCCGCGCCGCAAAGCGCTACGGCGACCAGTGCGTGGTGCTTTCGATGGACGTAAAGCGGGTGGACGGGGCCTTCCGCGTGTTCGCCAAGGGTGGGCGTGAGGATACCGGCATCGACGCGCTGGAATGGGCGCGGGATGGGCAGGCAAGGGGTGCGGGGGAACTTGTGATCAATTCCATCGACGCAGACGGCGTCAAGGGCGGCTTTGACGTGGAGATGCTGGACGCCATCGCCTCCGTCACCTCCATCCCCCTCATCGCCTCCGGCGGCGCGGGCGGCATCTCTCACTTCATCGACCTGTTCCAGTCCTGCCCCCGCGTGGACGCGGGGCTGGCCGCTTCGATCTTTCACCGCAAGGAAGTTGCTATCGAGGACCTGAAAAACGCCATGGCGGAGAGCGGAATCCCCGCGAGGAGGCTTAAGCATGTTTGACGAACTGAAGTTTGACGAAAACGGCCTGATTCCGGCCATCATAACA
>JAEVZE010000398.1 GCA_023392395.1 Bacillota bacterium | reverse complement strand
GGTTAATGGCATTCCCCAGACCGGCATCGCCGACGAGGTCACCCAGAATCTGTTGTTCTCCGAGAACGCGGTGACCTCCGACAAGCCCTACCACCCCTACTTCATCAAGGTGGACATCAGCCAGCAGCGTCTGTACGTCTATGCCTGGAGCGGCGACAGCTACAACAAGCTGGTCAAGAAGGTCAAGTGCTCTACTGGCCTGCCCAAGACGCCGACCATCACCGGAACCTTCCAGGATACCACCGGCCCCGGCAAGCGGTGGCATCGATTTGATGATTTCGGCGTTTGGGCGCAGTATGCGTTCTATATCAAGGGCAACTACATGATCCACTCCGTGCTGTTTGAGAAGAAGGGCGGCAGCCCCACCTATGGCTCGGTGCACAACCTGGGCAGGAAGGCATCCCACGGCTGCGTGCGCGTCGCCGTCAAGGATGCGAAGTGGGTCTGGGAAAACTGCGGCGTGGGCACGACGGTAGTCATCCAGAAATAGCACCCATATAATCGAAAGCGCCGGCCAGTCCGTTATGGGACGAGGCCGGCGCTTCTGTTTCGTCCACGCGTCGGGCTTTTGCCTGCCACGGGTAGAGACTTGCCGGGAGAATCCACTTACCGGTTTTGAAGAGTTTCCCAGGTCGCGTTCATTCATCGCATGCCTCCGCCCGGCTCGACAGAACAACCGACTCACCCATTGCCGTATTCGCTCACTTTACCCTCCCCTGCCCGCGCTTTCGCGCCACGCAAGCGCCCGGACTGATATGAATTGGGGCCGCTCCAGTGTGATGGAGCGGCCCCGAGCCAGAGCGATGAAAACCCCCGAGGGTTTTTCATCGCCAAGGAAGAAACCTGCGTGAGCCTGAAATTCTGAGGAGTTTCCGGGCGGCTCACTGACCTAAGGGATTGTTTCTTCCACCAGTGTACGCACCGCTGGAAAGAAACACGTTCCCGACGCTATGTCTTGTGCGCCGGGAACGATTTGAAGGGACGCTATGTTTGTCAGCAATTTGGCATGGGGCCGCTCCAGTTTGATGGAGCGGCCCCATGCGCTTAATTGATTATTCGCCCACGGATTCGCCCAGCGGGTTGGAGGGTGCCAGTTCGGCGCTGTCCGAGGCTGTGGCAGTCATCGTCCGGTCAAAGCAGACCGCCACGCCTTCCACCATGCCGTCGATCAGCTTGTTCTGATAGTCCGGGTCGTTCAGCAGCTTGTCCTCTTTCTCATTGGTCATGTAGCCCATCTCCACAAGAATGCTGGGCACCGTGGACCAGTTGAGGCCGGAGTAGATGTCGCGGCGGAACACGCCGTCTTCATTCGCGCCGGTAGACTCCACCATGTACTTGATGATGGTCTTGGCGTAGGCGAGCGACTGCTCTGCGCCGTCTCCGTCCTTCTTGACATAAAGGCCGATTCCGTTGGCTTTGGAAGAGGATACGCCGTTGCAGTGCAGGCGCAGTACGACATCCGCGCCCCATTCGTTCATCATCTTCGCGCGCTCGACATTGGAAACGTCCACGTCGGCGGTCTCCCGCGTCATCTTGACATCGGCGCCCTGCGCGATCAATGCGTCGCGGAGGCCCAAAGAAATGGTCAGGTTGACCTCATGCTCAGGCGTGCCGGTAAAGCGGCCGGATGTACCCGCGGCGACCTTCGGCTTCTTCTCCTTGCCGCCCGGCTTGACCGGCTCCAGGCCGGTGTCCGCGTGCAATTGATGGCCGGGGTCGATGCCGATCTTCAGGCCCGCCAGCGGCAATGGCTCTGGCGTTGGGCTGAGCGTTGGAATGGGGGTCGGCGTGGGCGATGGCGTCGGAACCGGCGTAGGCGTCGGCTCGGGCGTCGGAGCCATCGTCATAGCGGGGGTGGCGCTCGGCGTCGCCTCGGGCGTCGCCGCATTCTCCGGATCGATCCCGTTTACGGGCGTCACAAGACTGCCATTGGAACCGGCCCCGGTCTGATTTGGGTTGTCATTTGCCGGTTCGGACGCCACCGCGCCCTCCGGCTGGCTTTCCTGCTGGGAATATGTCTCAGGAGTATCCTTTGGGCCCGTCATACTCCGGTACACAGCGAAGACTCCTCCAGCCGCGGCGAGGACCAATACGATCGACACCGCCAGCATCCAGCGCTTTCTCAAATCCTGTCACTCTCCCTTTCTGGTTTTAGACAGGATGCGCGCATGGATGGTTCCACGTCTATCACTTCGCACCCTGCGCCATCTTGCGCTCTTCCCGCTCCAGAGCCTGTAGAACCTGTGCGACCCGTTCCAGCCCTACCAGCTGAATCGATCCGTAGGGTGCGTCCAGTAGGCGCTCCACGCCGCTGCGGTACGCCCCCAGCAGGTCCACAAACCCCGCGAGGCTCTCGGGGTTGTCACGCCCCTGGGCCAACGCGCCCGCCAGTTCGTCGGTCAGCGCGTTGTCCATCATAAGGATCAGGCGCGCGGCGTTGTCGGGATAGGCGGTATAGAACAGCTTGTTTTCCGCGCCCTCATGGACGATCCGGGTGAGCAGCGGCTCGTACTTGTCCACCCGCAGTTTCTTGATCATGTCCCGAAGCTGCACGCAGCCGTCCTGATAGATCACCCGGATCATCAGGCTGATGAACTCCAGATCGCCCGCCTCGAAAAAGCCGCCCACGTCAAACAGCAGGTTGAGCTTGTCGACGGCGCTGCCCGCGCATTCCTTTACCGCCTGTTCCGCGCGCTCGTAGCCTTCCTCGGTGCGCGCCAGCGCGATCTCCTCGAGCAGCTTGACCTTGGATTCAAAATGGTGATAGAACCCGCCCTTGGAGATGCCGGCCTCCAGCAGCACATCCTGCACGGAGGTGTTTTCATAGCCCTTCATGTAAAACAGTTTTTCGGCCGCTTCGAGGATCCCCTGGCGGCGCGCGTCGCCCTTTTTCAACAAAACCGACCCCCTTTACGGTGTCCGCGGTTGCATACTCCGGTCTGTTTTTATAGAATAACAGCCGCGGGCGCGGTTGTCAAGCGCGCCTAGGTTTCAAAATCATGCATCCCATAAAGGCGTTGCGCACCTATTCAGACCGCCCTAGCCGCCTGCAATGCGGCTTCGGGCGACTTTGGGTTGCGTGATTCTTCGTCGTACCATCTTGGGGTTCGGGGCCGATGCCCCGATTGAAACAAAGCAGCCGGAGGGCGGCATGTACGGCCGCAGGCTGCACACTGGTTCACACGCAGGCCTGCCCGTGAATCTTTAGATTCACAAGGCCTGCGCTCCTTCAAAAAAGCAATGGCTTTTTTGAAGGATAAAAAATGCCGCCCTGTTCGGGCGGCGCTGGAGCGGTAGACGAGACTCGGACTCGCGACCTCAACCTTGGCAAGGTTGCGCTCTACCAACTGAGCTACTACCGCATGTGCCTTCGCCTCTCGGCGTCAGCGGAAAAGATTATACCATATAATCCCGCTTCTGGCAAGTACATTCCGCAAAAAAATTGGAGCGGGTGATGGGAATCGAACCCACGTATCCAGCTTGGAAGGCTGGCGCTCTGCCATTGAGTTACACCCGCATTCTTTCGCTTCGCCTTCGGGGATTGGTGCTTCTGGCCGACCTTCGGCCGGAGTCTGGTGCGGGCGAAGAGACTCGAACTCATACGTCCCTGGGACACCAGATCCTAAATCTGGCGCGTCTGCCATTCCGCCACGCCCGCGTAAAACTTGGTGACCCAGCGGAGACTCGAACTCCGGACCCTCTGATTAAAAGTCAGATGCTCTGCCAACTGAGCTACTGGGTCGCATTGGCTGGGGCGGCAGGATTCGAACCTGCGCATACGGGAGTCAAAGCC
>JAEVZE010000091.1 GCA_023392395.1 Bacillota bacterium | reverse complement strand
GGGTCACGCTGCGGCTGCAGGCGGACGGCGCGGACCGCGTTACGCTCCGGCTGTGGTGGGAGGGCCGGGCGACCCTTCAGCCGATGGCGAAAAACGAAGACGGACTGTTCGAGGCGAAACTCCAGATGCCCGGAACGCCCGGGCTTCTGTGGTACTACTTCATCTGGGAGGCGGGCGGGAAATCCGCCTTCTACGGCAACGCGCCCGACTGTCTGGGCGGCTTGGGCGCGGTCTGGGATCACGAGCCGTCGTCGTTTCAGATCACGGCGTACGATCCGGCCTACGTAACGCCCGGCTGGATGCGGGAGACGGTGATCTACCAGATCATGGTGGACCGGTTCCACGCGTCAAAGTCCGTCTCGGAGCGTCAGCCGCCGGAGAGCGGCCACTGGCACCCGGATTGGTACGAGCCTCCGGAACAGCGGATTGTGAACGGCGACAACGCGGCGGACGACTTCTTCGGCGGGGACCTGGAGGGCGTCCGGCGGAAGCTGCCTTACTTAAAAGAATTGGGCGTCGGCGCGATCTACTTCAACCCGATCTTCCGCGCCCGGTCCAACCACAAGTACGACACCGCGGACTACCTCATGATCGACCCTACGTTTGGCGACGAGGCGGCCTTCTGCGCGCTGTGCGAGGACGCGAAGGCGCAGGGCATTCGCATTGTACTGGACGGTGTGTTTTCGCATACCGGCGCGTACAGCAGGTACTTTAACCTGGACGGCGAATACCCGGCCTCGGGCGCGTGCCAGACGATTCAGTCGCCCTACGTGTCCTGGTACACGTTCAAGAAATGGCCAACTGACTACGACTGCTGGTGGGGCGTGAAGACGCTGCCCAACGTGCGCGAGATGGACGAGGGCTACCTGGACTTCATCATCCGCGGGCAGGATGCCGTGGCCGCACACTGGCTGCGCTCGGGCGCAAGCGGCTGGCGCTTGGACGTTGCGGACGAGCTGCCGATGCCATTTTTGCAAATGCTGCGCGAGCGGGTCAAGCGGGAGAACCCGGAGGCCGCGCTGATCGGCGAAGTGTGGGAGGATGCCTCGAACAAGGTATCCTATGGGCAGATCCGCACCTACTGCGCGGGCGACACGCTGGACAGCGTGATGAACTACCCGCTGAGGGACGCGCTTCTGGGCTTCATGAACGGCGAGACGACTGCGCTGCAGTTCACCAGGCGGGTGAACCACCTGCACGAGGCCTACCCGAAGGGCTTCTTCTACTCTCTGATGAACCTGATCGGTAGCCATGACCGACCCCGCGCCGTCAATGTGCTCTCGGGCGCGGGCGACCAGAGCCCGCCAAGGGAGAAACGAACCGCAAAGAAACTCACCGGCGCGCAGTACGCGCTGGGCAAGCGGCGGCTGACCGCCGCATGGCGCTTTCTCACCGCGCTGCCCGGCATGCCCTGCCTCTACTACGGCGACGAGGCGGGTTCCCAGGGCATGGCGGACCCGTTCTGCCGGGGAACCTACCCATGGGGGCGGGAGGACAATGAGCTGCTCCAGGACATCGCCCGCGCCATCCGGCGGCGTAACGGGAGCGCCGCGCTTAAGACCGGCGAAATGCGGCTCTTCGCGGCAGGCGAGGACGTGGCCGTCGTCATCCGCCGCATCGCGGGCGGGAAGGATGCGTTCGGAAAGAGCGCGCCGGACGAAACGGTCTTGGCCGCGCTCAACCGGGCCGATGCGCCCCGGCACGTGGAACTTGAGAACCCATGGCTGGCCGGCAAGCTCACGCTGGAATTGCCCGCCCGGTTCTGCCTGATGATCGACAACCCCTGACCGTATCCCCGAATACCGGAAAGGAAAGAACAACCCATGAAACTGGCAGTTTTTTCGGACATCCATGCAAACTTGACCGCGTTTCGCGCCTGCCAAGCCTTTGCCGACCACCTGGGCGCGGACGGCTATGTGCTGCTGGGCGACTACGTTTCCGATTGCCCCGATCCCCACGCCACGCTGGAACACCTCAGGACTATGTGCGCGAGAAAGCCGTGCTACATGGTCTACGGCAACCGCGAACAGTACCTGTTCGACCACGAGGCGAACCCGGACGGCGACGGCTGGTGCGTATCGTCCCAGACCGGATCGCTGCTCTATACCTACCGCCACCTGACCACCGAGGACTTCCGGACGCTGCACGAGATGCCCCGCAAAAGGCGCATCGAAATCCCCGGCTGCGCGCCCATCCTCGCCTGCCACGGCTCGCCGGATTCCATCAACCAGCTGGTCTACCCCGGCACCCGCGATGCGGACAAGCTGCTGAAGAACCTGGAGGAAGCGGTGTTGCTGGTGGGACACTGTCATGTGCAGTACCGCTACGAGGCCTTCGGCAAGCAGCTGATCAACCCCGGCTCGCTGGGCATGCCCATGAGCCAGGGGCTCACAAAGGCGCAGTTCGCGATGCTGACCGACCAGGACGGCCGCTGGCAGGCGCGCATGCTCAACGTGCCCTACGACAGCCGCGAGGAGCTGACCCGGTTTGACGCGAGCTCTCTGGATCAGATGGGCCTCATGTGGACCCGCGCCGTGCGCAAGCAAATCCAGGCGGGCGGCAACGTGACGAGCGATCTGCGCAAGCTCGCCGACCGCATCGCTCAGGAGACGGATCTCGCCGGTACCCCCGAAGCCTGCTGGGAGGAAGCCGCGAAGAGGCTTGAGCTGGTGTAGGGAACGCCGGGGGCGCTGCCCCCGAACCCCGCAAGAGGGATGATCCCCCTTGACCCCGCAAAAGGATTGAATAAAAAAACAGTGCGCCTAGCCGGAATCTTGGACTTGAAAAACCTTTACTTTGCGCGAATGCCGTACTATAATGGTCTTTAAATCGACTGAAAGGGTGTTTTCCATGGCCGAAACCACCGTGAGATCGCTCTACCGCACGCCGCCAAAGGCAGACTTGGCGGGCGTTCAGGTCAGCGGCTGGGTGCGCACGATGCGCGAGAGCAAGTCCTTCGCCTTCGTCGAACTGAGCGACGGCACATTCTTCAAACCCCTGCAGCTGGTGCTGGAGGAGGAGAAGCTGCCCGAATACAAGGAAGTGACCCGCCTGATCGGCGTGGGCGCGTCCGTTTCGGCCGAGGGCACGCTGGTCCTGACGCCGGGTGCCAAGCAGCCCTTCGAGCTGAAAGTCACCGGCATGCGCGTGCTGGGCGAGAGCCCCAGCGACTACCCGTTGCAGAAAAAGCGCCACACGCTGGAATACCTGCGCACCATTCAGCACCTTCGCCCCCGCGCGAACCTGTTCCAGTGCGCGTTCCGTGTGCGCTCCATCGCCGCGCAGGCGGTGCACCGCTTCATGCACGACCGGGGCTTCCTCTACGTGCACACGCCCATTCTGACCGGCAGCGACTGCGAGGGCGCGGGCGAGATGTTCCAGGTGACCACGCTGCCCATCGACAAGCCCCCGCGCACCGAATCCGGCGCGGTGGACTTCGATCAGGACTTCTTCGGAAAACCGGTGTCGCTGACGGTATCCGGCCAGCTCAACGCCGAGACCTTTGCCCTGGCCTTCCGCGACGTGTACACCTTCGGCCCCACCTTCCGCGCGGAGCAGAGCTACACCGCCCGCCACGCGGCGGAGTTCTGGATGATCGAGCCGGAGATGGCGTTCGCTACCCTCAAGGAGGACATGCAGTTCCAGGAGGATATGGTCAAGTACCTGATCGATGCCGTGCTGGAGGAAGCCCCGGAGGAACTGGAGTTCCTGAACGGCTTCGTGGATCCCGGCCTCACCCCCCGTCTGAAGGCGGTCCGCGACGCGGACTTCGCCCGCGTCAGCTACACCGAAGCGGTGGAGATCCTGAAAAATTGCGGCGCGCAGTTTGAATACCCGGTGTTCTGGGGCTGTGACCTGCAGACCGAGCACGAGCGGTATCTCACCGAAAAGCACTTCGGGCGGCCGGTGTTCGTCACCGACTACCCCAAGGAGATCAAGTCCTTCTACATGCGCATGAACGACGACGGCAAGACCGTCGCCGCGGCGGACCTCCTGGTCCCCGGTATCGGCGAACTGTGCGGCGGCAGCCAGCGCGAGGAGCGCGAGGATGTGTTGCGGGCGCGCATTGAAGAACTGGGCATGGACATCAAGGACTATTGGTGGTACTTGGAGCTGCGCAAGTACGGCTCGGTGCAGCACGCGGGTTTTGGCATGGGCTTTGAGCGGCTGATCATGTACCTGACGGGCATTTCCAACATCCGGGACGTGCTGCCCTTCCCGCGCACCACGAGAAACGCCGAGTTCTGAGCAATGAAAAACCCCGAGGGTTTTTCATTGCGTAGGAAGAGGTGCTGCGCGCTCTTGAAATTCTCACGAATTTCCGGACTGCGCGCTGGCTGAAGGAATTGTTTCCGACACCAGTGTGCGCACTGGTTATGGAAACCGATTCCCGGCGCACAGGTCGCCGGGAACGATTGAAAGGCACGACGAGGTTTGTCAACGTCCAAGTTCCCCAAAACCGAATAACAGACAGTTCGAGGCCCTCCTGTCTCTAAACAAAACCAGGTTTCCTGTGCCGCAAGGCATGGGTTGAGGGGCGCTTTAAGCGCCCCTCGAGTTTTGGGCCGCCGTTTGGCGGCCATACTTTTGAAAGGGGTATGTTCATGAAATTTGATCTCAAGTTCCTCATCCGCTCGGCGGTGATCGCCGCGCTGTATGCTGCCATCACGCTGCTGCTCGCGCCCATCAGCTACGGTCCGCTGCAGTTCCGCGTCTCCGAGGCGCTGACGCTTCTCCCAATGCTGACTCCCGCCGCCATTCCGGGGCTTTTCGTCGGCTGTCTCGCGGCGAATCTCCTGGGGGGCGCGACGGCGCTGGACATCGTGTTCGGGTCTCTTGCGACGCTGGGCGCGGCAATCCTCACAAGGCGCCTTCGGGACAGACCGCTGGTTGCTGCGCTTCCGCCGGTGCTGGTCAACGCCGTCGTTGTCGGCGCGGTGCTGGCCTACGCCTACAACCTGCCATTCCTTCTGACCTCGCTGGAGGTCGGCGCGGGTCAACTGGGCGTTTGCTACCTACTCGGGCTGCCGCTTTTCTACGCGCTTCGCCGTTTGCCCGGCAATATTTGGTAATTACGACAAAATCATTACGGAACGCCCTGGACACATTTGTTA
>JAEVZE010000087.1 GCA_023392395.1 Bacillota bacterium | reverse complement strand
CGGCACGATGGAGGCCACCGGCATCTTCTGGGTCTTCGCGAAGTAGACCATATCCTGCATGCCGGTCTCCTCGGAGCCGCCCATCACCAGCCGGATGCCGTGGGCAAGCGGCAACCGCAATTCCCGGAACATGCGCATCAGCCCCAGGCCAATCGCACAAGCCATCTTGTTGTCGTGGACGCCGCGGCCGATCAGGGTGTCGCCCATCCTCGTCGCGCCGTAGGGCGGGTAGATCCAGCCCTCGCCGATGGGTACCACGTCCAGGTGGCCGAAGATGCCTAGGGCCTGCGCACGGTCGCCAAAGTAGGCGCTGACGCAGTACCCCTCGTGGTTTTCGGCCTCAAAGCCGTATTCCAAGGCGCGGTTTTGCGCGTAGTCCAGCATCGCCTTTACGTCCGGCCCGAAGGGCGCGCCGGGCTCGGCCAGATCGGCCCGGCTGACGCTGGGAATGCGCGCGAAGTCCACGAGATCCCGGACCACCGATTCCAGGTTTTTTTTGATCCAGCCGTCGATTCTGTTCATCGCAGACACGTCCAAGGTCATGGGTCCTCTCCCTTTCTGCGGGCGGCAAAGAATTGTGTAAGGAGCTCCTGGCATTCGTCCGCGAGCAGGCCGCCGTCGGCTTTTGCATAGTGGGTGAACGCCGGGTCCTCGGTGATGCGGTAGACGCTGCCGCAGCAGCCCGCCGCCGGATCGCTTGCGCCGTAGATCACCCGGTCCAGCCGTGAGGCCACGATGGCCCCGGCGCACATGGCGCAGGGTTCCAGCGTCACGTACAGCGTGCAGCCCGTCAGCCGCCAGCCGCCCAGCATATCCGCCGCCCCGCGGATCGCCTCAATCTCAGCGTGGGCGGTGGGGTCGTGGGATTCCTCGCGCCGGTTCCGGCCCAGGGACAGGATCTCTCCGCCCCGCGCCACCACCGCGCCCACCGGGAGCTCGCCCTCCCGGAGCGCGCGCCGCGCCTCGTCAATCGCCGCCGCCATCAGCATTTCGTCCGTCATATTTTCCCTCCCGGACACTCGCACAATAGGATAGCACAATTTCCGGCAAAATACCAGATGCCAGGTAAACGCTTCCGCCTACGACGTAAGGGCTGCAGTTCCAACCTGCCTTGCTTTTCCGCTGCGATTCCCTTGAAGATGCTTTCGCTTTACGCGCATTTGCGGTATAATATAGAAAAAGGGCGCGTGCCCAGGGAGGGAGCATTATGAAGATCAGCCGGTACTTTGACGCGGCGGTTTTGAAGCCCGAGATGACCCGCAAGGAGGCAAAGGCCGCCATCCAGCAGTCCATTAACGCCGACAGCTACTCGGTGTGCGTGCGCGGCTGCGACATCCCGATGGCGGTGGAGATGTGCCGCGGCACCGACACCATCGTCAGCTGCGTGCTGGACTTTCCCTACGGCTATGGCGGCGCGGCGGGCAAGCGCGCGCTGGCCAAGGTCTATTGCCAGCAGGGTGCGAAGGAATTGGACATGGTGATGAACTACGGCTATGCCCTGGGCGGCGACTGGGACGTGGTCGAGGAGGAGATCCGCGGCGTGTGCGAGGAAGCCCACGCGCAGGGCGCGCTGGTCAAGGTGATCTTTGAGACCAGCCAGCTGACGCTGGACCAGGTGAAGACGGCCACCGAAGTTTCAATCAAGGCGGGCGCGGACTTCGTCAAGACTTCTACCGGTTTCAACGGCGCGGGCGCGACGGTGGAAGCGGTGAAGACCATGCTGGATACCGCCCAGGGCCGCGCGAAGGTGAAACCCTCCGGCGGCATCCGGGACTACGCCACCGCGAAGATGTATGTGGACATGGGCGCCCAGCGGCTGGGCATCGGCTTTTCCTCCGCCGCCGCCATCGCCAAGGGCGAGGGCACGAACGAGAATTACTAATTATACCTATTGAAAAGGCCCCGCGACGCTTTGCGCCGCGGGGCCTTGTTCGTTGCGTCCGGCTCAGGCTTCCAGGTAATTCCCGACGTTGTACCGGTTGTACTGTTTTTTGATCCGCAAAACCACGGAGCCATCCTCCTGCGGCTGCTCTTCCTCAAGGATATACCTAGTTCGGGTCCGATTCAGATGCGCTTTGAAGTGGGTGACTTCCTCCCGGACCAGCTTTTCTGCGTCCTCCCGTTCCAGTCCGTCCTTGAGTTTAAAGTGGATGGTCTGCATCAGGCATGCGGATACGATGCGCTTCATGGCGTTCTCTCCTGTTCTTTTATTCTCCCGTATGGGAGCGCCGTTCCCTATGTTTGCAACGCTTCGGCCGGTTCCCCGATCATGCGGAAGATGAAGGGCAGCACCTGTCCCGGCTCGATCCTGAGCACGTGAGCGAATTCGTCGTAGAGCCGCTTCTCCGCTTCTTTCATCAGCTTTTCGTCGGCGGAGTGCATCTTGCGCCTGCTTTGCTTGAGCTCCTGATCACGCAGGTAGAGCGTCTTGATGAGCTTCACGATCTCCCGACGGTCGCCGCCCTGCAGGATCTGGCCGTAGGCGGCCCTTCGCTTCAGATCGTCCTCGATCCAGATGGTCTCCTCGTCAGGGATCGAGCGGATCAAGTCCATCGCCTCGTCCAGCGACAGGAGCCGCTGCATCCGGGAAACCAGCGCTTCGTTGGCCGTGGGCACGTAAACGGTGGTAGTCTCCTGGCTGACGGGCCGGAGCACGAAATACTCCGCCGGTTTCCCCGCAATCATTTTGGTGGTGACGCCGGTGACATGGCAAATGCCGTCGATCCCGTAGAGCACCGCATCGTTTACCCGAATCATTTTATATCACCGCATTCCAGGTGGATTTGTTCGGCCTTGCGAGGACCGCACAATATCATTATAGCTGATTTTCTGTGAAAATGTCATAGGCCAAATCTCAAAAAGTTTAGCACTGTGTTGTTGTGAGAAAGTATGACGCGCCTTCGAAAGCAGCGCCCGCGAAATGGAAAGGGGCTGCCCCGGCGATGCGCTCGCTTTGGGACAGCCCCTCTTCGTGGGTTCTTTACAGTTTAAATCGCCCGAACGTCAAACGAGAAGCTGTGCGGGATCTCGCCGTCGATCGTGAATTCCGGGTGGGTATGCGCGCCCCAGCCGTCGTCGCCGCCGATACCCATGCGCCGCATCGCCACGTCCAGAATCGTATAGGTGACCGGCGGCAGCTCGTCCGGGTGCAGTGCGCTGGCCAGCTCGCTTGCGGTGTAGGGCAGCGCGGTGACTTCCAGCGGGCAGCCGTCCATCTCGACGCGAAGGCCGGCGCCGGATTCGTCGGTCACTTCCATCCAGCGGACGCCGGCGCGGTTGCCGCACTCCTGCGGCACCACGTAGGGGGTGAGGTTTGCCTCAGCGGTGGTTTCAAACACGCCAAGCCGCGCGCCGCTTAGCCGGTCGATGTAGTTCTCCTCGGGGCCCAGGCCATAATACGTCAGCTTGTGGAACTCTTTGGGCATCCTAAGCGACAGCCCGACGGCGGGGATCGACCCCATGCCCGGCACGGCGGGAAGCTCCAGCTTCACCTTCACCGCGCCGTCCGGAAGCGGCTGGTAGGTAATGAAGGCAAAGGCATCCTTCACGATGGGCAGCGCGTATTGGTAGGTGACGGCGAACGGCTCGCCGGGGGCGGCGAACTTGCCGTCCACCACGCGGCTGCTGACCGACGCCGCGCGCCAGAAGGCCATGTCCCGGTCGTAGCC
>JAEVZE010000084.1 GCA_023392395.1 Bacillota bacterium | reverse complement strand
GGGCGGTATTGCGAAGAAATTCAACACAACGATTGCAAAGATCATGAAGTACAATTATATGGATTCTGGCGAATGGCTCAATGCAGGTCAAAAAATTGCCATCAACGGCTATGCGCCAAGGAATTTTGCCGTGACGCCGGGGGAAAGCTCGTCCCCCAAGAGAGTTGGCAAGCTTGTTGACTGGTTTTTGGATGGGAAGTACCTCATCAAGAGAAACGATGTGTTCCTTGTGACGGACGTCGAAACCGGGTTGCAGATAAAGTTCAAAATGATGGGCGGAATGAATCACGCGGATGTTGAGCCGCTGACCTCAGCCGAAACGGAGAAGATGAAGAAGCTGTTTCCTACTTGGAATTGGACGCCCCGCCCTGTGGTCATTTTCCACAAAGGCATCAACTTCGCGGCTTCGCTCTCTGGGATGCCTCACTCCTATGATACGGTCAAAAACGACGTGGATGGCCACTTTGACTTGTATTTGCACAACAGCAAAAACCATGGAGAGTCCGTTTCGCAAGCCTATGTGAAGCAGCATCTTGATAACGTACTGATCGCCGCAGGAAAGTAACTAAGGGGATATGAAAGGGGCCATTCTAATGCATTTAGAATGGCCCCTTTCAGCAATATCTGTTTGCGCGGCAAAAGCGTATGCAAACCTTACGATATTTCGCCGCCACCGCGAGCGCGAGAGGTTTCCGTTGTTCTGCTTTCTATGTTTTCCACCGGGACCCATTTTCCGCCCGAATCCTCCAGCAGAAAGCTGCCGTTGCCGTAGCGGCATGCGGCGTAGAGCATCGAACCGATCTTGCGGATTCGATCTGTATACGTGCTGGATGGCAGGCTGTTATTGCAGATGGCGACAATCTTCGGGGATATTTTTCGCAGGATGGATTCCGGCTGCGCGCCGTTATGATGCGGATTTTTGAGGACTTCCGCGCGGATGGAACCTGGCTTTTTCCGCTCGATTTCGGAAAGAATCCCGGCGCTTGTGTCGCCTGTGAGCAAAACCATGTGGCGCTTTTTTCGGTCAATCCTCAGGATCAAGGAATTGCTGTTTTCTGTCAGCGAGCCTGCGGCGCACTTTTTCACCTTGAGCGGTCCAAGACAGGTAAAAGTAAGATCGTTCCAACGGAACGACTTGCCGGGACGAAGCACCGTGTACGCGGCGCTTTCCACGGCTTGGCGCTCCTCGCCTTCGGCGGCATATTTGACAATCGCCGTTCTGACGCCGTCGTGAGGGATGAACACTCGTTCCGGGCGCATTTGGTAGATGATCGGCGCGGCGCCGCCGATGTGGTTTTTGTGGGCATGGGTGCCGACGTAGTAGCGAAGCCTGGTGATGCCCAAGTTGTTCATGTATTTGATGCATTCGAGGCCGTTGTCGCGATAGCCGGAGTCAATGAACATCGCTTCGCCGTTTGAAACGATCAGGATGGCATCCACGCGGCCCTGGTTCAGGAAATGGATTTGAAACGTACTCTGGCCCTTGGAGATCCCGGTTTGGCCGGTTCTTTCGCCATAGGCCGTAAGACTTGTCAGCGCAAAAGTCAGAATCAGTGCGACGGCCGCGAATTGGATCAACCGCCGTTTGTCCATTGCGATTTCCTCCGCTGTAGTATTTTGCTCCGTAGGCAAGACCTGTGGCGTCCGATTAACCCTATAGTATAGAATCTGAACTGAAAAAGCAATACACAATTATCCGGGATCTGGCCGCATCAAGTAACCGCGGCCAGATCCGCAGGAAACTTCTGCTTACAGAACCCCGGGAAAACATCAGCGAACATTCTTGTGGACCAACTTGTACCCGAGATCGGATATGCGTTATAATATGATGGGTTAGTTTTATGACGGGAAATATCTATATACTATGGTCGATCTGGTCCCGTAAACGGACAAAGCAAATGCAGCCAGATAATGCGCGGCTTGATTCATCGTTGGGAATCCTAATTATTGGGGGTGGGGGTTATGGCGCTTGGGATTGCTCTTGCAATCGCCTCCGTGATTGGCATCGTCTATGGAATCCTTCGCAAAAATAAACCTTTGGCGATCGTTTCCGCCATCGCGTTGGTTGCGATCATTGTTGTATGGACATATTTTTATACGCATCCTTACTAAAGGTTAGGCGCGCCAGTTTTTTAGTCACGCAGTACTCTTCAGTTGTGTAAGAATTTGCGAATAAAGCGGCGCATGCCGTAAATCCGGGGGTGCGAAATATGACAAAACTGATCAAGCCGCCGAGGCTGCGTGCGGGCGATACCGTCGCCACCGTCAGCCTGTCCTGGGGCGGCGCGGGGGACGAGGATCTGCTCTGGCGCTACCAGTTGGGCAAGCAGCGCCTGGAACGGCAGTTCGGCCTGAAAGTCGTCGAAATGGAGAACACGCTGAAGGGATCGAAATACCTGTACCAACACCCCCAAGCGCGGGCCAAAGACCTGATGGACGCGTTTTCCAACCCGGAGATCCGGGCTGTCTTCTCCTGCATCGGCGGCGAGGAGAGCATCCGCATGCTGCCCTACGTCGATTTTGACGTTCTCCGGCGAAACCCTAAGATCTTCGTCGGCTATTCCGACACCACGATTACCCATCTGATCTGCCTGAAGGCGGGACTCTCCAGCTTTTACGGGCCGAGCCTCCTGGCCGAATTGGCGGAGAACATTCAAATTTACGACTATACTGCGGGCTGGCTTCGCAGAGCGCTGTTTGAGGCTAAACCCCTTGGCACCGTCGCGCCAGCGTCCGAGTGGACGAAGGAGCGGCTGGAATGGACCCCGGAAAACGCAGCGGTCGCCAAGGCCGTGCTGCCCAACCGGGGCTACGAGTTGCTTCAGGGTTCCGGCAAAGTCAGGGGACGGCTGATCGGCGGCTGTCTGGAGGTGCTGGAGATGGCGAAGTGCACCCCGCTCTGGCCAAGTAAGAAGATGTTCGACGGCGCGATCCTGTTTTTTGAGACTTCCGAAACCATGCCACCGCCGGACTACGTGGAATACTGGTTCCGAAACTACGGCAGCCAGAGCATTCTGCAAAAGGCACGGGCCATCCTGTTTGCAAAGCCCTATCAGGAGAAGTATTATGAGGAGTACAAGGCCTCCATCCGGCGCGTCTTGGCTGAACTGCGGCTTTTCGATCTGCCGGTGTTCTACAACATGACATTCGGGCACAACGAGCCCATGTGCGTACTGCCCTACGGCGCGATTGCCCAAGTAGACTGTGAGTGCAGGACTTTTACGATTCTGGAACCGGGTGTCGTCTGACGGCGCTCATTTGAGCTTTGACCAATCGGCCTAGAAAGCCGCGGAAGCCACAGCCCTTTTTCGTGACACCAATCTCGTTCGGACATTGCGGAGGATCAAGCAATGCCAACCCAATCGCCTAGTGGCAGCGCGTGTCCGTACTACTACATGGGCGGCGAGCTGCACCCGCTGAAGTACGGCAGCTTCTTTTCAGACAAGGCCAGACTGTTTGAGGTCATGAAGGCCGAGGAAGAATTCATCCTCCGGTCACCCGGCGAGGGCAACCGCAGAATCTGGATCGATCTCTATGAAACCCGGCTGGACGGCGAAGTCGCCCGGGCGCTTGCCCTGCATCTGCAGGCGATCGAGCGCAAAATTCGCAAACTGTGCTTCGTCGGGTGCTCGCTATCCGGCGCCTTCGGGCTCCGGCGGGCCATGGCGGCGCTGCGCTTGGATGTCGCAAAACAGGCCCGGTTCTTCTCCGACCCGGAGGAGGCCAAGAAGTGGCTGGTTCGGGAAGCGAACGGAACCGGCTGATCCTCATTACTGTGATCGTATCGAGAAAACGGAGGACATATGGCTAGAAGATTGGTCATGACCCTCGCGATGAGCCTGGACGGGTACATCGCGGACGAGGATGGCGGGTACGGCTGGATCAAGGGCGACGGGAACCATGCGCTGGACACCTCAAACAAGTGGGATTATGCGGCGTTTCTCAAGGGGATTGACGCGGTGGTGATGGGCCGGGCGTGCTACGATCAGAGCATGGCGGGAGATTTTTCGGACAAGACGGTCTTCGTTGCCACTCACCGGCCGACGCCGGACGTAGGCAACGTGCGCTTCCTCTCCGGCGATGTGTGTCAGGCAATCCGGGAGGAACTGGCAAAGCCGGGAAAGGACATCTTTCTCTTTGGCGGCGGGAAGGTCGTGGACGGCTTTCTCAAGGCGGATATGGTGGACGAGTACATCATCGGCATCGTGCCGGTCATCCTGGGCGGCGGCAGGCCGCTGTTTTACGGGGGCAACGCGCCGATTTCGCTTGCGCTCACGGAGTGCATGCTGGAAGAGGGGATCGCCATCCTCCGGTATACGCGGCGGCCCTCCGAAGGCTGACGCCGGGTCTGGACTGATTAAAATGCATGGGGGGATACGCAAATGCGAAAGGCGGAGCGAGAAATCACCGGGTTTGAGGAAATTGTCGGACTGGTCGAGCGTTGCGATACGGTTCGGCTGGGCCTTATGGACGACGGCGCGCCCTACATCGTGCCGCTAAACTTCGGGATGGAGGCGCGGGACGGCAAAATCTCGCTGTATGTCCACGGCGCGAAGGAGGGCAGGAAGCACGATCTGATCGCGAAGAGCCCCCGCGTATGCGTGGAGGGCGACCTTTGCCACGGATTTGTGGACAACGGCCGCGGCGGCATCACCTGCGATTACGAAAGTTTCATCGGCTACGGTGATTGCGCGTTGGTAACCGGCGAGGAAGCGGAGAAGGGCATCGCGCTTTTGATGGCGCATTGCGGCCACCCGGAATTCAGCTGCCCGCCCCAGGTCATGGACATCACATCTGTGTACAAAATCACGCTGGACGAAATCTCGGGCAAGCGGCGGTTCCCGCGCTGAGCGTGTCCCTCGAAATTCGAAGGAGGTAACGATTTGCTGCCCACAATGGAAGAGGCTGAGCGTATTTTGGAGGAGAGCAACGCGATGAATCCGGGCCCGTGGCGGGACCACAGCCGCATGGTGGCCTTCTGCGCCGAGCGCATCGCCGCCCATTGCGCGGGGCTTAACCCGGAAAAGGCGTATGTGCTGGGCCTTCTACACGACATCGGGAGGCGGTTTGGCGCGACTTACATGGCCCATGTGGTCGACGGGTACCGGTTTTTGATGTCGATGGGCTATGACGAAGCGGCCAAAATCTGCGTCACACACTCCTTCGCCGACCGGAACGTTGATTCCTACATCGGCCGGAGGGACGTCTCGGAGGCCGATTTTGCCTTGGTCCAAAGCATGGCCGAGGGCGGAGAATACGACGACTACGACCGGCTGATCCAACTGTGCGACAGCCTGGCGATGGCGGACGGAACCATCGATCTGAAGGCACGCATGGATGACATCGAAATGCGGCACGGCTTCTATCCCGCGCCCAAGCGGGAGATGCACTACCGCCTGAAGGAATACTTTGACGGCAAGGCGGGAATGGACTTGTATGGCGTGCTGCGGGTCGAATGACATCAGTATTCGGCAGAGGCTGGCAGAAGCGCCGCGGGCAGCCGGTGGTATTAATTTGAATCTTCAACCAAAACACATTGCAGCCGGGGCTCGTCGCTCCGGCCTTTTCTTGCGCGCCATTATCGATAAAAATTTACTGTTTAGGAAACGTACCCGGTGGTAGAATAATCATGGGCGAAAGCCCGGACGAAAGGTGATGAATCCAAATGAAAATGTTTGACCTTACGGGTAAAGTTGCGGTGGTGACCGGCGCGTCCTCGGGCCTTGGCGTTCAGTTTGCCGAGGCGCTGGCGGAGGCTGGCGCGGACGTGGCGGTTCTGGCCCGCAGGGTGGACCGCCTGGAAGCGGTCAAAGAAAAAATCCTCAGGATGGGGCGCAAGAGCGTCGCGTACCCCTGCGACGTGTCGAGTGAGCAGGACATCGTCCGCGCCATCCAGGCGGTGGAGCGGGACTTTGGGAAAATCGACATCCTGGTCAACAACGCTGGCATCGTCATCGGCGGGGCGACGGATGCCTACAGCGCTTCGGACTGGGACAAAGTGTTCTCGGTGGACAGCCGCGGCGTGTTTTTAACCTCCCGCGAAGTGCTCAAGGGGATGCTGAAGCGCGGATACGGCAAGATCGTGAACATCACGTCGGTCGCAGGACTCTTGGGCATGCCGGCGGGCGCCAGCTACAACGCCTCCAAGGCCAGCGTCATCAACCTGACCAGGGCGCTGGCGGTTGAATACGCCGCAAAGGGGATCACCGTCAACGCCATCGCGCCGGGCGTGTTCGCATCTGAGATGACGGAGGGGTTCTTCCAGACGGAAGTCACTGACGCTTACGCGGGCAGGACGCCGATGGCGCGAATCGGCCGCCCCGGCGAACTGAACGGCGCGCTGCTCTTCCTCAGTTCCGACGCCTCCAGCTACGTAACCGGCCAGACCATCGCGGTCGACGGCGGCTGGACCTCCCAGCTGTAAGCGTCCAAAGTCTATTTTCTCATGAGTACAAGATGCGCCGCCCGGAAACTGGCGGCGCATCTTTGAATTATGCCAGAATCGCGTACTGAACAAGCAATGAAGTAACAGCCAGCACTGCCCAGCAGCCAAGGCCCAGCAAAATCGGCTTCCAGCCGTTTTTCACCAGCTTTACAAGGTTGGTGTTGAGGCCGATGGCGGCCATCGCCATCACGATCAGGAACTTTCCGGCTTGCACCAGCGCCTGCTGCAGGGCTTCGGGCACCGGAAAGAACGTGCGGACCACCGACGCGGCCAGAAAGCCCAGCACGAACCAGGGAAAGATCGCCGCGAGACGGTAGCCCTGCCCGCCGCTTGCAGACTTCTTCCGGGACACGTACAGCGCCAGCGCCAGCGTCACCGGCACGATCATCAGCGTCCGGGTCAACTTGACGATGACCGCCAGGTTCCCGGCGGCGCTTGAGAACGTGTAGCCCGCCGCCACCACGGAGGAGGTGTCGTTGACCGCCGTGCCCGCCCACAGCCCGAAGCCCTGGTCGGTCATGTGCATCAGGTGGCCCAGCGCCGGGAACAGGAAGGCCGCGATCACATTGAACAGAAAGATCGTTGAGATCGAACGGGCCACATCCTCGTCCTCGGCCTCGATCACCGGGGCCGTGGCCGCGATGGCGGAACCGCCGCAGATCGCCGTGCCCACGCCGATCAGGATGCCCGTGTTCCGGTCCACCTTCAGAAGCTTTGTCAGAAGATACGCCGCCAGAAACGCCGCTGTCAGCGTGAACGCCATCAGTAGCAGCGTCTGTTTGCCTACTTCCAGCACGTGGAACAGGTTCATGTCGAAGCCCAACAGGATGATCGCATACTGCAGCAGCTTTTTTGATGTATACGTGATGCCGGGGTTCAGCGCCTCGGGCCGCTTCCAGAAGGCCAAGAGCATCCCCAGAAGGATGCCCAGCACCGGGCTTCCCACCACCGGGAACTGCTTTCCGATCCACCACGCGGGCACCGCCACCGTCGCCGCCAGCAGGATGCCGGGGAAGCGCTTCGACAAATTTTTCATGTTCATCCACCTCGCGCACCAGTATAGCGCTTGACGAGCCATAAGTCCAGCGTTATAATTTAATGGGTACGATAATGCTTAGCTTATGAAACGGGGCGGCGGCGTGACGATCCGGCACTATCAGATCTTTGTGACCGTCTGCGACGAGATGAACATGACCCAGGCGGCGGGGTCCCTCTACATGTCGCAGTCGGCGGTCAGTCAGGCGATCGCGGAAATGGAGGCGCACTACGGCGTGCGCTTGTTCGAGCGCCTCTCGAGGAAACTGTACCTGACCCGCGCCGGGGAAAAGCTGCTGGGCTACGCGCGGCACGTCATCCGCATGAACCTGGAGGCCGAGCGCGAGATGCGCTCCTGGAACGACAGCGGGCCTCTGCGCATCGGCGCCAGCGTCACCATCGGAGCGTGCGTGCTGCCCGCGCTGGCGGCGTCCTTTCAGCGCCGGTTCTCCGGCCCGCTTTTGGAGGTGACGGAGGACAATACCGAACGCATCGAGCGGCTCTTGGTGGAGGATAAGCTGGACCTTGGGCTGGTGGAGGGCGAAGTCACGCTGCCCGACATCGTGCAAAGACCCTTCGCGGAGGATGAACTGACGCTCATCTGCGGCAGGACGCATCCTTTTTTCGGCCGGGAGAGCGTCTCACCCCGGGAATTGGAGGTGCAGAACTTCATCCTGCGGGAGGTGGGCAGCGGCACCCGCAAGACGTTTGAGACCGTCATGACGGAGCGCGCTCTGAACTGGAAGGCGAGCTGGACTTGCAACAACGCCGACACCATCAAGGCGGCGGTGGCGGAAGGGCTGGGCGTATCGGTGATCTCCCGCCGCGCGGTGGAGAGGGAAGTCGCCGCGGGGCTTCTCTGTCCGGTGTCGGTGGAGGGGCTCAGCTTCGTGCGATGGTTCAAGCTGATCCACCACAAGAACAAATACCTCACCGGGGTCATGAAGGCCTTCATCGCCTTCTGCCTGTCGGGAGGTGCGGAGGGGCTGGAGGATCCATCCGGCGATGCGGAGGACAGGGTATGAAGGTGCTGTTTTTGTGCGGCAGCGGCCGAACGGACGGCAACACGGCGCGGGCGGTCGGGCTGTTCCGGGAAAAGCTGGAGCAAGTCTGCGGCGATGCGGGCGTCGCTTTGGAGACCGAAACCGTTCTTCTGGGGCAGGAGGAGCTTCAATTCTGCCGGGGTTGCAGGGCGTGCTT